>NZ_PDKE01000030.1:0-1546 GCF_004116715.1 Arcobacter sp. CECT 8989
TACAACAAATGCAGTAGATGAACTACTAAAAGGTGTTGTAAATAATGAAGGTATTATAGAAGCTAATTCATTAGATGGTGTTACTGGATTTGTAGAACTATTTGCCCATGGTGGTGAAGCTAAGATTAGTGGAGCAATTAGGGCTAAAGAAGGGTTTGTTGAAACATCAGGGAAAGATTTTACTTTTAATGATGCAAAAATTGAAGCTGGAGAATGGTTAATTGATCCTGTTAATGTAACTATTGATGATGGATTAGCAACAGCTATTGAGAATCAATTAGGGTCAGGAGATGTAACTATTGAAACAGACCAAAGTGATTACTCTGATGTAGATACTTCAAATAATGAGAGTGGAAGTGAAGGAAACATCTATGTAAATAGTGATATTACTTGGACTTCAGGAAATATACTACTACTTGGTGCACATAATGATATTTTTATTAATGCCACCATAGATGGAAGTGCAGGAAATGCAAAACTAATATTAGGGTATGGACAAAGTGAAGCAACTACAAATAATACATCTAACTATTATATAGGAAAAAATGGAAAAATAAATCTTGCTGAGGGAGAGAACTTTTATACGGTGTTAGGGATTGATGGAGGTTTGAAAGAATGGACAGTTATTACAACAAAAGAAGATTTACAAGCAATAAATACAGACTCTGCCTCTTTAGCTAACAATTATGTATTAGGTGGGGATATAGACCTTAGTTCTGTTTCTAATTGGACTGCTATTGGTGATTCAACTACTAAATTTAGTGGAAACTTTGATGGGTTAGGACATGTCGTATCTAATCTTTCAATTAGCACTACTAGCCAAAGTCAAGGATTATTTGGGTTTACTTCTTCAACTTCTAAAATAAGTAATATAGGCTTAGAAAATATTAATTATCTTGGTACTGGCCAAATAGGAGGACTTGTTGGTCAAAACGATGGAATTATAAAAAATGCTTATGTAACAGGTAGTATTGTAGGAGCTTCTTCTGTAGGAGGACTGACTGGTACAAATACTGGAACTATAAGCCAATCATATAGTAATGTTAGTATATCTACACGAGAAAATTATTTGGGAAGACAAATGGGAGGACTTGTTGGACATAATTTTAGTACTATAAAAAACTCATATTCATTGGGAAGTGTTTCAGGATATGAACATATTGGAGGACTTGTTGGGAATAGCTTTGGAACTATTAAAAACTCATATGCAACAGGGAAGGTAACTGCGACAACAGACTTTGTAGGTGGACTTATTGGGAATAATAGAGGAAATATTTCATACGCATACTACGATAAAACATTAAGCCAAGGAATGCCAGATGAAATGTTCTTTGGAAAAACAACAGCAGAGCTTCAAGATATAAATACCTTTAAAAATGATTACAGCAATTGGGATATAGTAGAAGACTCTACTCTTAAAAAAGGAACTCCAGTTTTATCTTGGCAAGTTGGAAAAGATGGAGATACTAAACCTATTTGGTTAATTGGTACAAAAGTTACTTCAAAGCCAATAATTGATAAACCAGCAACAGAAACACCAAACAAA
>NZ_PDKE01000031.1:0-1218 GCF_004116715.1 Arcobacter sp. CECT 8989
TTACCTTCCTTCTTCTTTATTCCACTGAGCATATAAAGCTTCAGCATCAGCTATTTCTTCTCTTGATGGTTTTCTTCTACAAGACAAATACCCTTTTGTCCCATCACAACTCTCAAATGGATATACTGTTGCAAACACCCAGTAGTATCCTCCTGTTTTTGTTGCATTCTTTACATATCCTGTCCAAGTATCTCCTCTTTGTACTGTTTCCCACAAGCTTTTAAATGCTTTACTTGGCATATCTTGGTGTCTTACCATATTATGTGGGTTCCCTACTAGTTCTTCTAGCGAGTATTCTGCTATTTTACAAAAATCATCATTTGCAAATCTTATTATACCTTTTGAATCTGTCTCACTAACTAGGAATGCGTATTCATCTAATACTGTCTCTTGTCCTGCTGCCATCTATTTCTTCCTTTAGTTAAACTTTTTACTTTTTGCTTCACTTACTAGTTCATTTGCCATTGTTGCTACTTCATCTGCTATTGTTTTTACTTGGTTAGCTTCACTAGCATTCTCTTGTGTTACTCTATCTAGCATTGTTACTGCATCATTTATTTGTTCTATTCCTGTCATTTGCTCTTTACTTGCTTTTGACACATCTTCTATGATATGGATTGTTTCTGAGATATGTGTATTTAGCTCTTTATATCCATTTATCATTTCATCTGATATTTTTTTACCATCATTTGCTTTTAGGTTTGCATCTTCTACTAAATCTTTTATTTCTCTTGCTGCTTCAGCAGATCTATTTGCAAGGTTTCTTACTTCTTGTGCAACTACAGCAAAACCTTTTCCTGCTTCACCTGCTGTCGCTGCTTCTACTGCTGCGTTTAGTGAAAGAATATTTGTTTGGAATGCAATTTGATCAATAACAGTAATTGCTTCATTAATTGAAGTTACTTTATCATTAATTTCATCCATTGAACTTGCTGTTTTACTTGCAAGCTCTTCACCTGTTGTTACTGATGTTCTTACTGTTTTTCCTAGCTCAGCCATTTTTGTTGCATTTTCTGCATTATTTCTTGTAATAGAAGTAATTTCTTCTACTGCTGCTGCTGTTTCTTCTAATGAAGCTGCTTGTTCATTTGCTTTTGCTGCTAGATTATTCATTGATGCTGTCATTGTTGCTGAGTTATTCTCTAGTGTTTGTCCATTATGTAAATTCGCTTTTGCGTTATTACCTAAGGCTTCTCCTAGTTTGTTGATACTTTGCAT
>NZ_PDKE01000032.1:0-1187 GCF_004116715.1 Arcobacter sp. CECT 8989
ATTGAAACTGTTGAGCTTAGTAGAATTCAAAAGATTTCTGGACCATCATTACATAGAAACTGGGTTTCAATGCCTCACGTTACTCAATTTGATGAATCAGATATTACTGAGATGGAAAGCTTTAGAAAAGCACAAAATGCAATTGCAGATGGATTTAAATTATCTCCATTAGTATTTGTAGTTAAAGCAGTAGCTAAAGCACTTGAAATTCATCCAAAATTCAATGCTTCATTAAGTGCAGATGGACAAAGTCTGATTATGAAGAAATACTTCAATATCGCAATTGCAGTTGATACTCCAAATGGTCTTGTTGTTCCTGTAATCAAAGATGTTGATAAAAAAGGTTTCAAAGAGATTGCTCTTGAAATGGCAGATATCTCAAGCAGAGCTAGAGAAGGTAAACTTAAATCAGCTGATATGCAAGGTGCTTCATTTACAATTTCTTCTTTAGGTGGAATTGGAGGAACTAAATTTACTCCAATTATCAATGCTCCTGAAGTTGCAATTTTAGGATTATCTAAATCTGAAATGAAACCAGTATGGGATGGAGAAAACTTTGTACCAAGATTAATGTTACCATTATCATTATCTTATGACCACAAAGTAATTGATGGAGCTGATGGTGCTAGATTTACTACTACATTATCTAAGCTTTTAAGTGACATCAGACTATTAAGTCTATAAGGAGTACAGATGGGTAAAATTGTTGATATTCTTATTCCTGATTTAGGTGCAGATAAAGATGTAGATTTAATTGAAGTTATGGTTGAAGTTGGTGATGAAGTTGAAGTAGAAGATGGACTTATCACTTTAGAGACTGAAAAAGCTTCTATGGACGTTCCAACAACAGAAGCAGGAATTATTAAAGAGATTCTTGTGAAAGTTGGAGATAAAGTAAACTCTGGTGATTTAATTGCTAGAGTTGAAGTTCAAGATGAAGCAGCAGCTGAACCAGTTAAAGAAGAACCAAAAGCAGCTCCTACAGCTGCACCTGCTGCTTCTAAACCAGCACCTTCAAATGTTGAAGTAAGTGCTAATGCAAAAGAAGTAAAAGGTCAAGTTCTTGTAATTGGAGCAGGTCCTGGTGGATATTCTGCTGCATTTAGATGTGCTGACTTAGGTTTAGATACTGTTTTAGTAGAAAGACACCCAACTTTAGGTGGAGTTTGTTTAAATGTTGGTTGTAT
>NZ_PDKE01000033.1:0-1115 GCF_004116715.1 Arcobacter sp. CECT 8989
ATGGAAGCAATGGGTTCTGTATTTACTAACAAGTATGCAGAGGGTTATCCATATAAAAGATATTATGGTGGATGTGAATTTGCTGACAAAGCTGAGCAATTAGCTATTGACAGAGCTTGTGAAATCTTTGGATGTTCTTATGCAAATGTTCAACCACATTCAGGTTCTCAAGCTAATGGTGCTGTATATGCCGCATTATTAAAAGCTGGTGATAAAATCTTAGGTATGGATTTATCTCATGGTGGGCACTTAACTCATGGTTCTAAACCATCATTTTCTGGTAAGAACTATCAAGCATTCTATTATGGTGTTGAGTTAGATGGAAGAATCAACTATGACAGAGTTTTAGATATTGCTAAAATTGTTCAACCAAAAATCATTGTATGTGGTGCTTCAGCTTATGCAAGAGAGATTGACTTCAAAAGATTTAGAGAAATCGCTGATGAAGTAGGAGCAATTTTATTTGCTGATATCGCACACATTGCAGGTTTAGTTGCTGCAGGTGAGCACCAATCTCCATTCCCATATGCAGATGTTGTAACTACTACAACTCATAAGACTTTAAGAGGTCCTAGAGGTGGTATGATTATGACTAATGATGAAGATGTAGCTAAGAAAATCAATTCAGCTATCTTCCCAGGTTTACAAGGTGGACCATTAGTACATGTTATGGCTGCAAAAGCAGTTGCATTTAAAGAGATCTTAGCTCCTGAATGGAAAGATTATGCTAAACAAGTAAAAGCAAATGCTAAAAAACTTGGAGAAGTACTAGTATCAAGAGGATATGATATTGTTTCTGGTGGAACAGATAATCACTTAGTATTAGTATCATTCTTAAATAAAGAGTTCTCTGGTAAAGATGCAGATGCAGCTTTACAAAATGCAGGTATTACTGTAAATAAAAATACAGTACCAGGTGAAACAAGAAGCCCATTTGTTACAAGTGGTGTAAGAATTGGTTCTCCTGCACTTACAGCAAGAGGAATGAAAGAGAAAGAGTTTGAATTCATTGCTAATAAGATTGCTGATATTTTAGATGATATTAATAATACTGATTTACAAGAACAAATCAAGGGTGAGCTTAAAGATTTAGCTAACAACTTTGTTATCTACAA
>NZ_PDKE01000034.1:0-1024 GCF_004116715.1 Arcobacter sp. CECT 8989
CCGCATCACCTTTGGTAAAGGTTCTAAGCTTAGGTGAGAACATCCCTGCCTGAACATGAGAAAAAACAGGGTACTCATACTCACTTCTAAGTGACGGCTGCATACTAACCGCTTCATACATCTCGTAGATTTCTCTGGCGATTGAAGGGCTAAATTCTTCAACGCTAACTTTGAGAATTTTTGTAAGCAATGCGGCGTTATAAGCATTTAATGCATTGATGCCATTAAATAAAGCACCAACGCCTGACTGCCCCATCCCCATCTTGTCTGCGACAGATTCCTGGGATAAGCCAAGTTCATTTTTCTTTTTTTCATAAATTGCTTTAAGGCGACGTGCGTCCTCAAGCTGCTCTTGTGTTAATGGTTTCTTTTTTGTGCTCATACGTTAAATCTATCACCGCAAGGGATAAATATCTAACACCGTGCGTGTTGACTATTTTACCTCTGGCGGTGATAATGGTTGCATGTACTAAGGAGGTTGTATGGAACAACGCATAACCCTGAAAGATTATGCAATGCGCTTTGGGCAAACCAAGACAGCTAAAGATCTCGGCGTATATCAAAGCGCGATCAACAAGGCCATTCATGCAGGCCGAAAGATTTTTTTAACTATAAACGCTGATGGAAGCGTTTATGCGGAAGAGGTAAAGCCCTTCCCGAGTAACAAAAAAACAACAGCATAAATAACCCCGCTCTTACACATTCCAGCCCTGAAAAAGGGCATCAAATTAAACCACACCTATGGTGTATGCATTTATTTGCATACATTCAATCAATTGTTATCTAAGGAAATACTTACATATGGTTCGTGCAAACAAACGCAACGAGGCTCTACGAATCGAGAGTGCGTTGCTTAACAAAATCGCAATGCTTGGAACTGAGAAGACAGCGGAAGCTGTGGGCGTTGATAAGTCGCAGATCAGCAGGTGGAAGAGGGACTGGATTCCAAAGTGCTCAATGCTGCTTGCTGGTGTGGAATGGGGGGCCGGTGGCGGGGACATGGCGGGGTTGGCGGGCCCAGTGG
>NZ_PDKE01000035.1:0-978 GCF_004116715.1 Arcobacter sp. CECT 8989
TTCCAGATCTGCAGCATCCTGAAGCGGCGCAATATGCTCACTGGCTACCTGCATCAGGCTTTTTTTTGTTTCTTCCGCCTCCCGGATCCGGAACAGTTTTTCTGCTTCCGTATCCTTCACCCAGGCTGTGCCGTTCCACTTCTGATATTCCCCTCCCGGCGATAACCAGGTAAAATTTTCCGGTAACGGACCGAGTTCAGAAATAAATAACGCGTCGCCGGAAGCCACGTCATAGACGGTTTTACCCCGATGGTCTTCAACGAGATGCCACGATGCCTCATCACTGTTGAAAACAGCCACAAAGCCAGCCGGAATATCTGGCGGTGCAATATCGGTACTGTTTGCAGGCAGACCGGTATGAGGCGGAATATATGCGTCACCTTCACCAATAAATTCATTAGTTCCGGCCAGCAGATTATAAATTTTTATGGTCCGTGGTTGTTCACTCATTCTGAATGCCATTATGCAAGCCTCACAATATAGTTAAATGCAATGTTTTTGACGGTGTTTTCCGCGTTACCCGCAGCGTTAACGGTGATGGTGTGTCCGTGTGAACCAATACTGAAAGAATGGGCATGAGCACCGATAACAACCGGATGCTGGTGCGCACCAATACCAACTGTATGCGCATGTGCACCGGCACTCACGGCTGTACCGGACAATGAGTGACTGTGGCTGCCCTGACTGTCCGTTTTCGATAAATAAGCAATACCCTGTGTGCTGGTTCCTTTAACTGTGGATAAACTTCCTGTAATGGTTGCTGTTCCATACTGACGCCAGCCAGAACTGTTCATCATTAAACCACTTGAGTGGGCATGAGCACCCGCGGCCCCTGTTGAACCGCTCAGACTGTGAGCATGAGCCCCCGGGTTCGTCGTCGCATTGGGGCGGTAAGCGAACCTGCCGGTTGTTTTGGTCCGGTAATCACACGACGTGGAGGGGTCCGGCCGCTAATCCGTGCCGGAGGCACTGACACCG
>NZ_PDKE01000036.1:0-951 GCF_004116715.1 Arcobacter sp. CECT 8989
AAATAAAACTAAAGAAATTATTTGATTATAAACTTCATTTGACTTTCATTTGACTTTCACTTGTTAGAATATTTAAATATTCAATTAACAAGGGAAAGAATAATGAAAAGACTAGTTGATTTTAGCTCACGATTTAGAATCCTAAAAGGTGGGAAGATAAGTTTAGTAGTAAGTGCTCTACTTGGAACTACTACTTTATCTTTTGCAGCTCCATCAGGAAGCGTTGTAACTTCTGGTAGTGCAAACATCTCTTCGAGTGGTAACACTACAAATATCATTCAAAATACAAATAAAGTAACTATCAATTGGGATAAGTTTAATATTGCTAAAGATGAAATAGTAAACTTCAAACAACCAAATGTAAATAGTATTGCTTTAAACAGAGTAATAGGAAATGAAAAATCTATTATCAATGGAGCACTTAATGCAAATGGGCAAGTTTGGATATTGAATTCAAATGGTGTTTTATTTGGTAAAAATGCTAAGATTAATACAGCTGGTCTTCTAGCAACTACAAAAAATCTTTCTGATAATGACTTTAATAGTGGTAACTATAACTTCAAAGGTTCTTCAACTGAGTCTGTAATTAATCTTGGAGAAATAGATATTTCTGATAGTGGATATGCAACTCTTTTAGCAAATACAGTTTCAAATGAAGGAACAATAAAAGCTGTACGTGGAAGTGTTAGACTAATTGGTGCAGATGAAGTAAGTATTAATCTAAATGGAAACTCAATAGTAGACCTAACAGTAAATAAAGGAGTACTTGATTCACTAGTTGAAAATAAAGGTGCTATATATGCTGATGGTGGAAAGATTTATCTTACAACAAATGCAGTAGATGAACTACTAAAAGGTGTTGTAAATAATGAAGGTATTATAGAAGCTAATTCATTAGATGGTGTTACTGGATTTGTAGAACTATTTGCCCATGGTGGTGAAGCTAAGATT
>NZ_PDKE01000037.1:0-734 GCF_004116715.1 Arcobacter sp. CECT 8989
AGATGTGTATAAGAGACAGATACCGCTGCGGTTAGCAACCGTCAGCGTGCGGCGCGTACGGGTGCCTTTGCTATTCAGTTCAAAACCGCTCCCCTGAATGGGATACGGCTGATACCGTCGCCCCTGGCAAGTGACCGGCTCTCCTTTTTCGTTCTGCTCATTACAGAAAAAATAACGTTCTCCACCGACCTCTGTCAGGTCGATTTCCCAGAGCACCACGCTGGCCGACTGCTCCGCACGGGTGCATTCATTCAGTGTTTCCTGCCGGATATCCTGCATCAGTTCACCACCTGTTCAAACTCTGCGCTGAACTCAACACGCAGCATACTGACCCGCGACGACCATTTTGCGCAGGTCACCTTTATCTGCCGCCACTCATAAGGCGGCGTCCCCAGAAAGGAGTGCCAGCCCCCGTGCGCGTCCGGAAACGCCTCCAGTACCGTGGCCTCCGCACGGGGGACAGAAAGCGTCACGCTGTACGTTTTCAGGTTGGCATTCAGCCCGGCAGGCGCTCGCTGAGAATAGCCATCACCAAAGCGCACCTTTCTTACAGAAGGGACCGAAGCCACATCCATACCGGGTTTCACTTTCCAGCGGAAGGTCTTCATCGTCCACCTCCGGAGACCAGGCCACCATCACGCATCTGTGTCTGAATTTCATCACGGGCACCCTTGCGGGCCATGTCATACACCGCCTTCAGAGCCGCCGGACCTATCTGCCCGTTCGTGCCGTCG
>NZ_PDKE01000038.1:0-907 GCF_004116715.1 Arcobacter sp. CECT 8989
GGCTTGGCTCTGCTAACACGTTGCTCATAGGAGATATGGTAGAGCCGCAGACACGTCGTATGCAGGAACGTGCTGCGGCTGGCTGGTGAACTTCCGATAGTGCGGGTGTTGAATGATTTCCAGTTGCTACCGATTTTACATATTTTTTGCATGAGAGAATTTGTACCACCTCCCACCGACCATCTATGACTGTACGCCACTGTCCCTAGGACTGCTATGTGCCGGAGCGGACATTACAAACGTCCTTCTCGGTGCATGCCACTGTTGCCAATGACCTGCCTAGGAATTGGTTAGCAAGTTACTACCGGATTTTGTAAAAACAGCCCTCCTCATATAAAAAGTATTCGTTCACTTCCGATAAGCGTCGTAATTTTCTATCTTTCATCATATTCTAGATCCCTCTGAAAAAATCTTCCGAGTTTGCTAGGCACTGATACATAACTCTTTTCCAATAATTGGGGAAGTCATTCAAATCTATAATAGGTTTCAGATTTGCTTCAATAAATTCTGACTGTAGCTGCTGAAACGTTGCGGTTGAACTATATTTCCTTATAACTTTTACGAAAGAGTTTCTTTGAGTAATCACTTCACTCAAGTGCTTCCCTGCCTCCAAACGATACCTGTTAGCAATATTTAATAGCTTGAAATGATGAAGAGCTCTGTGTTTGTCTTCCTGCCTCCAGTTCGCCGGGCATTCAACATAAAAACTGATAGCACCCGGAGTTCCGGAAACGAAATTTGCATATACCCATTGCTCACGAAAAAAAATGTCCTTGTCGATATAGGGATGAATCGCTTGGTGTACCTCATCTACTGCGAAAACTTGACCTTTCTCTCCCATATTGCAGTCGCGGCACGATGGAACTAAATTAATAGGCATCACCGAAAATTCAGGATAATGTGCAAT
>NZ_PDKE01000039.1:0-884 GCF_004116715.1 Arcobacter sp. CECT 8989
CTTTACTACCGCAATCCACTATTTAAGGTGATATATGGAAGAAGAATTTGAAGAGTTCGAAGAGCATCCTCAGGATGTGATGGAACAATACCAGGACTATCCGTATGACTACGACTATTGATAAAAATCAATGGTGTGGACAATTCAAGCGATGCAATGGATGCAAGCTGCAATCGGAATGCATGGTTAAGCCTGAAGAAATGTTTCCTGTAATGGAAGATGGGAAATATGTCGATAAATGGGCAATACGAACGACGGCAATGATTGCCAGAGAACTTGGTAAACAGAACAACAAAGCTGCCTGATAGTGGCCTTTATTTTTGGCATAAATAACAGAATAAACACTGCACTGTGTATTCATTCCAACGAGTGAATACACGGAGCAATGTCGCTCGTAACTAAACAGGAGCCGACTTGTTCTGATTATTGGAAATCTTCTTTGCCCTCCAGTGTGAGGGCGATTTTTTATCTGTGAGGATATGAACAGATGTCAAACATCAAAAAATACATCATTGATTACGACTGGAAAGCATCAATAGAAATTGAAATCGACCATGACGTAATGACAGAGGAAAAACTTCACCAGATTAATAATTTCTGGTCAGACTCTGAATACCGACTCAATAAACACGGCTCTGTATTAAATGCTGTATTAATCATGCTGGCGCAACATGCTCTGCTTATAGCAATTTCAAGCGACTTAAATGCATATGGTGGTGTGTGTGAGTTCGACTGGAATGATGGAAATGGTCAGGAAGGATGGCCTCCAATGGATGGTAGCGAAGGAATAAGAATTACCGATATCGATACATCAGGAATATTTGATTCAGATGATATGACTATCAAGGCCGCCTGAGTGCGGTTTTACCGCATACCAATAACGC
>NZ_PDKE01000003.1:0-249104 GCF_004116715.1 Arcobacter sp. CECT 8989
AGCTAAAATCAACTAGTCTTTTCATTATTCTTTCCCTTGTTAATTGAATATTTAAATATTCTAACAAGTGAAAGTCAAATGAAAGTCAAATGAAGTTTATAATCAAATAATTTCTTTAGTTTTATTTACATACTTAAATAATAAAATAAAAAAGTCTTGTTTTATAACTATAATTACTATTTTTTTTAATTAATTTAAAAATTAAAATTTAAAAAACCTTATTATGCTAATATATCCTTTTTATTTATGAAGGACAATATTATATGAAAGAGAAGATATATTTAATTCCTGGTCTTATGACAGATGAAAGACTATGGAGTAAGTTAACACCTTATTTAGATGAAAAATATGAATTAATACATTTACCAATACCTTATAGTGAAGATTTTGATGAAATTAATAAAATATTAGATGAACAAATAGAAGATGAAAAAATCAACTTATTAGGTTTTTCTTTAGGTGGTTATATAGCTTCATATTATGCAGTTACAAATCCTAAAAAAGTAAAAAGACTATTTTTATTAAGCTCAACTCCTAGTTCAACAGAGCAAAAAGATATTCCACGAAGAGAGAAGAAACTACAAGAAGCAAGAGAAGGTAAGTTTACTTCTTTAGATGAGAGAAAAGCAATTGATCTTTTAGAAGTAAAAGATGATGAAGAGTTAGTTGATATTGTATGTGATATGTTTAACAAGCTTGGAAATGAAGCTTTTACTCCTCAACTAGCCCTTACCCTAAAAAGAGAAGAGTTATTTGAAAAGTTAAATGAACTTGATATTCCAACATATCTTTTTTATAGTTTAGATGATAGATTGCTAAATCATACTTCAGTTAAAGCTTTAGAAGGTGTTGAACATGATTTTAAAATTAACTATAGAGTTGGGACAAGTCATAATATCTCATTGGAAGTTCCAAGGGAGTTAAGTTTTCATATAGAAAACTGGATGAAAATTTAAAAGGAAATAATAGATGACATTTAGTGATTTTGGTTTAAAAGAACCAATAAACAAAGCCCTTGAAAATATAGGTTTAGAGAAACCAACTCAAATTCAAGAAAAAGTAATTCCTTTAGTTTTAGAAAAACTTGATGTTATGGCTAAAGCACAAACGGGAAGTGGAAAAACAGCAAGTTTTGTTCTTCCTATTTTAGAAAACTTTTTAAATAATTCATATGAAGGTAAAGCTAAAGTAAGAGTTTTAGTTCTTGCTCCTACAAGAGAACTAGCACTTCAAGTATCAAAGACTTTTGAAGATTTAAGTAAATATATTAAAAAAAGACCCAAGGTTGTAACTCTTATTGGTGGAGATGATATTTCTCAACAACTTCTAGATGTACAACAAGGAAGAGATATCGTTGTTGCTACTCCTGGAAGATTACTTGATATTATCTCTAAGAAGCAGATTAATTTATCTTTTGTAGAGTATTTAGTTCTTGATGAAGCTGATAAAATGCTTGATTTTGGTTTTCAAGAAGAGTTAGATTTATTATTAGAGCAAATTCCTTCAAAAAGACAAAACTTACTTTTCTCTGCAACTTACCCTGAAAAAGTATTAGAAATCGCTTCAAAGATTACAAAAGAAGCAAAAGAAGTTTTTCTAGAAGAGAAAGAAACTGTTGAACTTATAAATCAAAGAGCAATAAAAGTAAATAGTGAAAATAGATCAGCTCTTTTAAGGCATTTACTTAAAAAAGAGAAGTTTGAAAAAGTATTAGTTTTTATGGCTACAAATAGAGCAGCAGATAATTTAGCAGCAAAATTTAGAAAATATGGCTTTAATGCAGAGTCTTTTCATGGGCATTTAGACCAAGAAGAGAGAAACTATACATTAGAGGATTTTAAAAACAAAGAGATAGATATACTTTTCTCTTCTGATATTGCTGCAAGAGGTTTACATATTGACAATATTACTTGTGTTGTAAACTATGATTTACCTAGGTCTCCTGCTGATTATGTTCATAGAATAGGAAGAACAGCAAGAGCTGGTAAAAGTGGAAATGCAATATCTTTTTTAACTTTAGAAAACTATGAGCACTTTAAACTTATAGAAAAGCGTTCAAATATCAATCTTGAAAAAGAAGAGATAGAAGGGTTTGAGTTAAAAGGTACCCCACAAAAGAAAAAAAAGGGTGAAGCTCCTGTAAAAGGAAAAAGAAAAAGTAAAAAAGATAAATTAAGAGAAGCTAGAGCTAAGAAAGAGAATTTATAAGGTTCTCTCTTAGTTTCTAGCAAGTACTTCTATTAGGTGATATCCAAACTCTGTTTTAACAGGACCCACTACTTTATTAAGTGGAGTTTTTTTAGTGAAAACCACTTCATCAAACTCTTTTACCATATCACCTTTAAAGAAACTTCCTAAAAAACCTTTCCTTTTACCTGTTGGACATTTAGAGTACTTTTTTGCGGCTTTTTCAAATATAATATCACCTTCTATTAGTTCTTCTTTTATTTTTTGTGCAAGTTTTTTATTTCTAACTAATATATGTCTAGCTGTTGCTGATGCCATATAAGTACTCCTTTGTTTTATGGAATTTTAACATAAAGAGCTTATGTCTAATCCTTTTTTATAAAGTGCAAAGATATTAATCGTTCTAAAACATCAATAACTTCTTTATCATCACTTAATGATTCAACTATACAATGAATACAAGCTTGGTATTCATCAAAGCCTTTTTTTATAAGTTTAGCTGCATATACTAAAAGTCTTGTGGATACTGCTTCTTGTATATCTGTATCAGTTAACTCTCTTATTTCATTTGCAATATTTACAAGTTTTGTAGCTATTTTCTCATCAATACTACTCTCTTTTATAATAATTTGCTTCTCTTCTTCTTTTTTAGGATAATCAAAACTTAAAGAGATAAATCTTTGTTTTGTACTTGGCTTCATTCCTTTTAAGATATTTTGATAACCAGGATTATAAGAGACAACTAACATAAAATCAGGATGAGCTTCTATTGTTTCACCTGTTCTATCTAAAGGAAGTACTCTTCTGTAATCTGCAAGAGAGTGTAAGATAACAGTTGTATCTTTTCTTGCTTCAATTATTTCATCAAGGTAACAAATTCCTCCATATCTAACTGCTTTTGTAAGAGGACCATCCTGCCAATATGTACCATTTTCAGAAATCAGATGTCTTCCTAATAAATCAGAAGAAGTTAAATCATCATGACAAACAACAGTATAAACTTTTCTATTTAGTTTCTCTCCCATTGCTTCAATAAATCTTGTTTTCCCACAACCAGTTGGACCTTTTATTAGTACGGGTAAGTTCATCTTTTCAGCAGCTAAAAAAAGTTGCGTTTCATTATTTTGTTCTAAATAGTAAATATCATTAGACATTTCAATCCTTTGTTAAATTCATATATATTTCTGGTAAAATTTTTGGAAGTTTTTTTACATTTCTAATTACAGTGAAACCATTTTTCCCAAAAAGATAAGCCAGGTAACTTTTAGCTTCCAAATCAATAGTTATGCAAAATGGTACAATTCCTTTTGCCTTTACTTCATTGATAGCTTTTTTGGTATCTTCTATACCATATCTTCCATCATATTTATCTACATCATTTGGTTTACCATCACTTATTATTAGAAGTAATCTATTTTTTGTTTTTTGAGTTTCTAGTATTTTAATTGACTGTCTTATTGCTGCACCTAGTCTTGTGTAGTATCCTGGTTTTATGTAATCAATTCTTCCTCTTATAGTATCGTTGTACTTTTCTTGGAAGTTTTTGATTAAATGAAACTTAACATCTTTGTTTTTTAATGATGAAAAGGCATATATACTAAAGTTATCTTGCAGTCTTTCTAATGCTTCAGAAAATACAATAAGTCCATCTTTTATCATATCTATTACTCTAAGTTCGGAATTAATACCAGCTTCTGTTGATAATGAAGTATCAGCAAGAATCAGGGTACTCATATCTCTTGTATTTTTTTGAAAGCTTTCAAAAAAGTTTTGTTTATCTAGGTTTTTATTTTTTGAACTTTTGTAATCAATCCATGTATTTAGATTTATTTCATCACCACAATCAAGATTACTTCTTTTTATCTTATCTAGTTGCATTAAATCTAGTTCATGTTGAACTTGATTTGTTATTTTTTTCAATCTTGTAGGAAGTTTTATAGCTTTTATATTTTTTGTAAATATTGGATTTATATTAACAAAATTCTCTAAATATTTTTGTTTTTTATAATCCCATTCATTTAATGAAAAGTTCGATTTTATAGGATACTCTTCAATTACATCATTTTCAATATCTAAATCCATTTTTATTCTTGCGTTTAGATTTGCTTTTTTTCTTCCGATTGTTATTTCATCTAAATCCTGTGCATTAAATAGGGCATTTTCATCAAAACTATCATCTTCACTTCTATCAACATTTACTCTTTCTAAAATACTCATTAGTCCTTCAGGTAAAAATACTAAAAGTCCATCAGTTTTTGATTTATCATCAATTTTCTCAACCTTTTTTTTCATAAGTAAGGTTTCTGTCTTATCTTTTTGTTCTTTATTTCTATAAGGTTCATCTTCTTCAAATTTTTCAATAGTTTTTTTCATTTTTAAAGATGGATAAACCCACATATAAAAAGGTTGTATTTCTAAAATATTTTTAGTACTATTTTCATCTAACTCTTTTATAAACTCTAGTTCTTCATATTGTTCAAAGATTTCATTTGAACTGTTGTGATAAAAATCTTGAAAACCTTCATATTTAGATAATAGATATTTTGTTGTTTTAATATTACTAGAGATGATGTTTTTTTTATTTACATCAATATTACTCATCATTGCAATAATCCAAAAATATAGAAGTTGATTTGATTTTTCATCTTTAAAGTAAGAAATAGAAGGAGGGAGATAAAGACCCTCTTCATCTTGCCATGGAAGATAAAACTCTTTTCCCACTCCAGAAACTTTTTCACTTAGAGTTCTTCTTTTTTTTAAAATGGAACGTTTATCAGTTATATAAAGTTCTTTTGTTTTATCACCTCCTAAAAGGTGATAAAATATTCTTAATACTTTTTTATTGTCTTCAAAGAAAACCGTTTGTTCTTCAAAGTTTTTTCTTGCTTTTTTAGTAATATATTTATCCCAAACTTTTCCGATATACTCTTCCATTTTTCTTCTTTAGGCTATTGATTCTTTTGGTTCTTTTATAAAGAAACTATATAGATAAGTTAAAAGCCCAATTACAGTCATAACTCCAAATAAAACTCTTACTTTATACACAGGGATTAGATGCTCCTGTGTTGACATAAAGTTTAGAGCTTCTCCTGATTGGGGCCATCTTTGAAGAACAATTTGCCAAACTCCAGCAACTGTTAAAGCAAGAGTTAAACCTAACATTCCTATAACCATTAGCCAAAAAGATACTCTTTCAACTTTTTGTGCTTTTAAAGAATTACCTTTTAACCTACCTCTCATTATAGGCATTGAATAAGAGATTATTGTAAATGCAATCATTATATAAGCACCAAAAAATGCTAAGTGACCGTGAGCTGCTGTTAATTGAGTACCATGTGTGTAGTAGTTTACAGGAGCTAATGTATGAATAAACCCCCAAACTCCAGCACCTAAGAAGGCAATTACAGCAGTTCCTTTTGCCCATGTAAGAGCTATTTTATTTTCATGGAAAACTCTTCTTTGTCTTTCCATTGCAAAGGCATATAAAACCATTAAGAAAAAGGGTAATGGTTCAACAGCTGAAGCAATAGAACCTAACCATAACCAATAATCAGGTGTACCAATATAGAAGAAGTGATGTCCCGTACCTATGATTCCTGATACTAAAGTCATTGCAATAATTAGATATAACCATTTATCAATATGTTCTCTATCTACACCTGTTACTTTAATTAGAACAAAAGATAAAATAGCACCAAGGATTAACTCCCAAACACCTTCAACCCATAAGTGAACAACAAACCACCAGAAGAACTTATCTTCAGCAAGATTTGCAGGAAGATAAAATGCAAATAAAAATAAACCTGCTAAACCTAAAAGACCTGTTAATAAAACTACAGTAATAACTGTTTTTCTACCTTTTAATACTGTCATTGCAATATTAAAAACAAAAGAAATAGCAACAATTACTATTCCTATTTTTATAATAGTAGGTTGTTCTAAAAACTCTCTTCCCATAGTAGGAAATAGGTGATTATATGTAATCTCTGTTAATGTTGCATAGGGAACTAGTAAATATCCAAGTATTGTAATTACACCTGCAACTGCAAATACCCAAAAGGTAATTATTGCAAGTTTTGGACTCCATAATTCTCTTTCTGATTCTTCTGGGACTAAATAGTATGCAGCTCCCATAAAAGCAAAAAGAATCAATACAATTAGTAGGTTTGTATGTACCATTCTTGCAACATTAAAAGGAATTAGAGGAAATAAAAAATCTCCATTTATATACTGTAATCCTAAAACTAAACCAAAAAGCATCTCTCCTGCTAATAGAAGTAGTGCAAAAATAAAATATGGTTTTGCAACCATTTGTGAACTATATTTCATCTGTATTATCCTTCAATGTTTGGTGGCCATTCATTATCATCAATCCTTGATGTCCAAATTAGAAAATTTGCTAAATCTTCAACTTCTTTATCAGTAAGATTAAATTGAGGCATTTTTCTTCTATTTTCTATATCTAAAGGTTGTGAAGCCATCCATGAGCTAAGGTATGTTTTAAAAGTTTTTTCATCTTTTAATCCTCTTCTATCAAATACATTTGCAAGTTCAGGAGCATAATAAGCACCTTCTCCCATAATTGTATGGCAACCAACACAGTTGTATTTTTCCCATACATGTTTACCATCAGCTACTGATTGTGTAAGTTTATCTTCATTTGTAAGTTCAGGAAACTTCTTTACTGTATCAACTGTAAGTCCTACAAAGAGTAATATAAAAAACAAACTTCCACCAAAGTAAATATTACGAGCCATGTTTTTCGTAATTTTTTCATTCATTCTAACTCCTTTTTAAATTCTACCTTGAGGTAGTATTTTGGAATATTATCATTGAATATTTAAATTCTACCTTAAAGTAGAATTTAAAATGTTTTTTATGGTTTAATAGAAAATTATGTAAAATGAGAAAAGTAAAGGGAATAAATGCAACTACACAACACAACAAAATATGCAATAAGAATATTATGCTATATCGCTGATAATGGAAATGAAAAACTATATAGTGCAAAAGAGTTATCAGAGATATTAGGTATTCCTTATAAGTTTTTAACAAAAATAATGATTGAACTAGTAAATGCAAAGTTTGTTAAGTCGATAAAAGGTAGAGAAGGGGGATATGAACTAATAGCAGAACCTTCTAAAACTAGCATTAAAGATATTTTGGAGACATTTAAGGACTTAGAAGAAGACACTACTTGTATCTTAGGGATAGGTCATTGTGATTGTAATAACAAGTGTGCATTACATGATAAATGGGTTGAACCTAGAGCTTTAATTAGAAAAATGTATGAAAATACTACCTTAGAAGATATCAAAGATAAAGATTTTAAGTTATAATATAAAGTATTATTAATTAAACAGGAGTTTACTATGATAAGAATTTTTGTTTTAATGGTTTTTTTATTAGCAGGTATTTTGTTTTCAAATACTAATAATTTTGAATATAAATTAGAAACAGTTGTTTCTAACCTTGGCAAGGTATGGGGTATGACTTATCTAAATGAAAAAGAGGTTTTATTTACTCAAACAAATGGTGAGATAGGAATATTAAATTTAGAGAAAAAAGACATTAAATATTTATTAAATACACCGACTGTTTATCATAAAGGACAAGGTGGTTTATTAGACGTACAAAAAAGTCCAAATTTTAATAAAGACAGAACACTTTATTTTACTTATGTAAAAGAAGTAAACAAAAAAGGTGTAACAACTTTAGCAAAAGCAAAATTTATAAATAATGAACTTCAAGACTGGAAAGATTTACTTATAACTAAATCTGAAAGTAATACTTCAAGGCACTTTGGAAGTAGAATAACCTTTGATGAAGAAGGACATTTATATTTTACTGTTGGTGATAGGGGAGTTAGACCAAATGGACAAGATTTAACAACTCATGCAGGAACAGTAATAAGACTAAACTTAGATGGTACTATTCCCAAAGATAACCCTTTTATAAAAAATTCAAATGCTTTAGATGAAATATACTCTTATGGACATAGAAATATTCAAGGAATTTTTTATGATAAAAAAAATAAAAATCTATGGGCAATAGAACATGGTCCTAGAGGTGGAGATGAGATTAATTTAATAGAAAAGGGTAAAAACTATGGTTGGCCTGTTATCTCTTTTGGAAAAGAGTATTGGGCTCCTATTTCTGTAGGGGAAGGAACTCATAAAGCAGGTATGGAACAAGCAAAAAAGTATTTTATACCTTCTATTGCACCTAGTTCTTTAATAGTTTATTCTGGAAAACTGTTTAAAAGCTTAGAAGGAAAACTTTTATCTGGAGCACTTAAACTTACTCATCTAAATATTATAACTATGAATGAAAACAATGAGTTTGTAGAAGAAAAAAGAGTTTTAAACGAGTATCATCAAAGAATAAGAAATGTTATAGAGTCTCCTAAAGGGGAACTTCTTCTTTCAACAGACAGTGGTAAATTTTATATTTTGACTAAGTAGTTTCATATAGTGAAACTACTTCAGATTAATATATTTTACATATATATTATTAACTCTAGTTGTATTAATATTTTCTAAACTTAATCAAGGAGTAGATGATGTCAAAAAGAATTTTAGTATTAGCAGGTGATTTTGTAGAAGATTATGAATTAATGGTTCCTTTTCAAGCACTATTAATGTTAGGTCATACTGTTGATGTAGTTTGTCCAGATAAAAAAGCAGGAGAGCAGATTAAAACTGCTATTCATGATTTTGAAGGTGATCAAACATATACAGAAAAGCCAGGACATAATTTTACATTAAATGCAACATTTGATGAAATTGATGAGACAAGTTATGATGCACTTGTAGTTCCAGGTGGTAGAGCTCCTGAGTATATTAGACTTAATCAAAGAGTATTAGAGATTGTAAAAGATTTTAATAACAAAAATAAACCAATAGCTTCTATTTGCCATGGTATTCAAGTTTTAGTTGCTGCTGATGTAGTTAAAGACAAAACTTGTTCTTGTTATCCAGCTTGTGCACCTGATTTAAATATGAAAGGTGGTACGTGGATTGATATTGGTTTTGAAGCTGCACATGTAGATGGAAATCTAGTTACTGCTGCTGCTTGGCCTGCACATCCAGCTTGGCTTGCAAAATTTAATGAACTTTTATAAAACTTGTGCAAAACTATTAAATTAGTTTTGCATAAGGACTCAAATGTCAACACAGCTACAATCTTTAACAAAAGGTTTACAAGTTTATAAAGAGATAGTAAACTATGGAAAACCTATTTTAGCTTCAACTCTTTGTGATAGATTAGATATAAATAAAAGTACTATGTCTAGGATTTTACAAACCTTAAAAGATGAAAATTATATTACCTATTTAGATAATTCAAATGATATTATTCCAAAGTCTTTAGAGAATAAAACTACTCAAAAAACAAAGATACAAATCTTAGTAGAGAAAACAAAACCTATTTTAGAAAATGTTTATGAACTCACAAAAGAGTGTGCTTATTTTGGGGTTTTTGATGATTATAAGGTTTTATATGTAAATCAAATTGATAAATCTAATAGGAAAATAAAAACAAGAAATAACATAGGTCTTCAAGCTCCTTTGCATACAAATGCTTTAGGTAAATCAATCTTAGCCTTTGGAAACTATGATTTAGAACTTATAAAACTAAATCAATATACTCACAATACAATTACTGATATGAGCTTTTTAGAACAGGCAATTGAAGAAGTAAAAGAGAATGGCTACTCAATTGATAATAGTGAATATCAAGACAATATGTCTTGCGTAGCAGTTCCTTTATTTAATCATGAAAATATATTAATAGGCGCGGTTGGTATTTCTGGAACAAAAGAAAGATTATCTATCGAAAAACTTAACTCTTTAGGAAAAGATATTTCAAGGTTAGTTGAAAGTTATAAAGTTGTTTGCTAAAGAGTGTTAGTGTCCTCGACCTAACATCTCAGTAGCTTCTGTAATGATTAAAAATCCTTCTTCTGGGTCTGTTTCTTTAAGCATTTGTCTTAAAACTTGAAGTTTGTTTACCTCTACAATTAAAAGAATCATTCTTTTATCTTGTCCTTCAAAAAGTCCATCACCTTTTATAATTGTTCCTTCAGGTCCCAGTTGTTCAGTGATTTGTTTTTTTAATTCATCTGTTTTTTTACTTACTAGATAAACAACTTTTTTGTTTAATCTACCTGTTAAGATAGTGTCTATTATTCTCGTTGTTACATAGATACTTACAATACTGTATAAAACTCTTGCTACATCATCAAAAATAAATAAAGAAGAAAGAATAATAAGTGAATCAATTACAAGTATTACTGTTCCTGGCTTGATTTCACTTTTTGAAGCAACTATTCTAGCAATAATAGTTGAACCTCCAGCACTAGAGTTTCCTTTGATAACAAGGGCAAGTCCAACTCCAATAAAGATACCACCAAAAATAGAAGCAAGAGGCATCTCTAAAACAAAAGGTTTTAACATAATAACTTTATCAAAAAAATCAATTGCAAGGGAGATTATTAAAATAGTGATGATAGTTCTAACAGCAAACATTTTACCAAGGTATTTCCATCCTATAAGTACTAAAGGAAGGTTAACAGCAGCTATAAGTGTACCTATTGTAAGTGGTGTTATATAGTGTAAAAGTAGGGCAAGACCTGCTGTTCCACCTGTAATTATCTTATTTGGAGAGAAGAAGCCTACTATTCCAATAGCTAGAATAATAGATGCAATAAAAATATATGCATAGTTTTTTAACTCTTGACTAAAATTGAATTCTTTCATTAGTATCCTAATTTTTTAATGGAAGAATAGCAACTTTTTAGTAATAAAAAGTTTATTAGTGCAATTAATATATAATTTTTTAGTAACTATCTAGGTCTAAATTTAAGTAAATCCTCTAAATGGTTTTCATAATTATATTGATAAGTAGTTAGGTTTATTTTTATAATTAACTCTTCATGGGTATTAAAAATAACATCGATAGTATATGAAGGTTTTAAAAAAGGTGTTGTATTATACTTTGATTTTAAAGATAATACAGTTTCTCTTAGTGTTTTAAAATCTACATCTTCTATAGTATTTATATATTCAACAAGCTCTTGCTTTGTTTTTTCTATATATTTTTCCACATCATAATTATTATTTACTTTATATTTAAACTCAACATAGTCTAAATCAGGGATTGCTTTATGAATAATCTCTTTTTCATTTAATACTTTGTTCTCTAGTGATAAAAGCTGTCCAGTCATCTCATTTTTGTAAATTGTTTTAAATAGATTTACCTTTGATATTTTACAAACCTCATTTGGTTTTTCTTTAAAGTAAAACTCCATTCCTTCGTAAATAGTTGTTAAAATAGAAGACTTATAGGCTAAACCTAAAAAGATATTATTTAGCTGTTCTTTTATTGAAAATAGAAGTATTAATATTAGTGCTGATAAAACAGGAATTACAACTGCAAGATTATTATTTGAAATAATTAAAAATGAAATAAACAAAAATATTGCAATGTAGAGCTTTGAAAGGTTTTGTCTTTTTATATTTAGGTTTGCTTCAAGATTTATTCTTTTTAATTCTATTTGTGTTTTATTGATTTTACTTTTATGATATCGATTTAAAGCAATGATATTAATAATATAAACTATTAACATTGTAATTGTTAATAATATAAGTCTACTATAGTCGAAGTCATTTAGTAAACTAAGTAGATTTTCTAAATCAGTAAATAGATTTTTAAGCATGTTCATTTATATATTTCCATTAAATTATTTTAAAAGCGTATTATACATTAGTTTTTTAAATAAATGAAAAATATTAAGAAAAATTAGAAGATAAAATAAAAAGTAGACCTAAGTCTACTTTTTTAATGGCTTTGTAGATTTTTAGGTGTACATTTTTTTGAGATAATACAAAGTGGACAAAAATCAACAAGTCCTGCTACTAAAGGAATGATTCCTAAGTAAAACCATGCAATACCTGTAAAATATCCAACTGCAATTAGTACTATACCAATTAGAATTCTAAACTTTCTACAAAAATTTCTAAACTTATCAAACTTGTTCATTATAAGTTCCTTTTATCTTTTTTTATAATTTTAACTTATTAAACTTAAATAAATTTTACTTATAATAATTAGGTTGGTCAAGATTAATGATTTTTTAATGCTACGTTTTGTAGATATAATATTTTAATTAATTTAAAAGAGGATTTTTATGAATAAGGAACAAGTAAAAAAAGAGTTTGCGCAAGTTATTAGAAATGCAAAAATAGCAGCTGCGATTTTTTTTATACTATTAACTCCAAGTATAGTAATGATTATAAAAGGTGTTGACCAGGTATTTGGACAAGGTCAAGATTTTTGGTTCCGTGCAGGGATTGCTGGTTTTGTAATATATATGGGCTTTACAATATTCTTATGGAAGTGTCCAAAGTGTAAAAAGTTCCCAGGTCGAGGATGGTTTAGAAAAGAGTGCCAAAGTTGTGGGACTGAACTTTCATAAAGGCTTTAAGCCTTTATGTCTTTAGTTTTTAATTCCTTTATTTACACCCTTGATATTTATTTCTTCAAGATTTATATCTGATTGATAAACTAATACTTCAACTCCATTTGAAGTTACTTCTTCAAAAATCTCATTATATTTTTTATCTATTTCATGGGCTATTCTAAAAGGTAAGTTGTCTGTTCTTTGAATAACATAAAGCATAACAGCTCTATGACCTTCTTTTACCATATCTCTTAATTCTTCTAAATGTTTTTGACCTCTAGTTGTTTTTGCATCAGGAAAAGCAAGAGTCTCACCTAGATTTAGACTTACACTTTTGATTTCAACAAAGCATTTTTTATTGCTGTCATTATTCCAAAGCAAAATATCGATTCTACTATTTTGATTTCCATACTTTTGTTCTGGCTTTAGGTTATCATAGCCTTGAAGTTCTTTTATAGTTCCATTTTCAATAGCTTCAATGGCAATTTTATTTGCAACACCTGTATTTGTACAAATGAGGTTTTCACCCATCTTTGTTAGTTCTAAAGTATATTTTAGTTTTCTTTTTGGATTATCATGAAAAGTAACCCAAACATCACAGTTGTCTTCAATACAGGAAGTCATAGCTCCACTATTTGGCACGTGGGCTGTTATCTCTTCACCGTTATCAAGAGTAATGTCAGCTAAAAATCTTTTATATCTTTTTATAAGTTTTCCATGTATTAATTCTTCAAATTTCATAAAAGGCCTTTTTGTTTTTTGTATTTTATATAACTTGGCTTATTTTTTTATAAAATCTACAATATAGAAAAAGTAGCTATAATTTCCCATGGAAAAAATAAAAAAAGTTTTTGTAGATGGAAGTGTTAATCCAAAGAGTAAAGTGGGTATTGGTGCTTTTTATCTTTGTGATGAGATAGAAAATTTTGATGAAAATGAAATCAAGATAAAAAAGTTTGAGGATACATCTTCAACAAAATTAGAACTAGAGTGTTTACTTTGGGCTTTGAAAACTATTGATAGTAAAGATAAACTTCTTATTTATACTGATTGTCAAAATATCTTTTCTCTTTTAAATAGAGAAGAAAAATTAAAAAAGAATAACTATTTTACTTCCACAAATAAAAAAATCAAAAATCATCTACTATATGAAGAGTTTTTTTATCTAAATGAAAAATATGATTTAGAGTTTATAAAAGTAAAAGGTCATAAAAAAAGCTCATTAAAAGATGAGATTGATTTAATCTTTTCAAAAGTAGATAAAAAAGCAAGAAAAGAGCTTAGAAATATAACTTTAGATACAATTTCAAAATGAAAGAATTAATAACAGAACAAGGCTACCAAAAGTTTGTAAGTGAATTTAATAAGCTTTTAAAAGTAGAAAAACCTCATTGGGTAAAAGAGAAAGAAATAGCAGCTCAATTTGGTGATAGAAGTGAAAATGCTGAGTATATTTCTGCAAAAGAGATGATTAGAAATATTGATAAAAGACTTAGGTTTTTAGATAGAATTATTAAAAATAGCGATGTAATTGATATAAATAAAATTCCCCATGAAAAAGTGAACTTTGGCTCTTGTGTAAAGCTTTTAGATTTAGAAACAGAAGAAGAAAAAACTTTTTGTATAGTTGGAACATATGAAACTAATCCAAATGAAAACCTAATCTCAAATAAATCTCCCCTTGGTAGAGCACTTTTAGCAAAAGAGTTAAATGAAGAGTTTGAGTTTACAATAAATAATGAAACATATGAATATGAAGTAATAGAGATAAAAAAATATGAATATAAATGATTTAGAAAATATTCTAAAAGAGAATTTAAAAAATAAAACAAAAGAGTTTAAAAGAGTTTTTCATGGTAGGGGAAATTTCTATGAAAAATTCTCTTTTTTAACAATTGATAGCATAGATAAAATACTATTTACTGTCTTTTTTGAAGAGATAGAAAAAGAAGTAGAAGAAGAGCTTATAAAACTTTTAGAGTTAATTTATAAAGAGTATGACTTTGAGTGTTTAATCCTTCAACGAAGATATTTAAATGGTGGAGAAAATGAAGTATTAAAAGGTATTTTGCCAAAAGTGACACAAGCTATTGAGCATGGTTTAAAATATCAATTAAACTTTTCAAATAAAAATATTGGGTACTTTGCAGATATGAAAAAAGGACGAGAGTTTATCTCTTCAATTTGTGAAGGTAAAAATGTCTTAAATCTATTTTCATATACCTGTGCTTTTTCTGTAGCTTCTATAAATGCAGGAGCAAAGCAAGTAGTAAATGTAGATATGGCTAAAAATGCTTTAAATACTGGACGTGAGAATCATACAATAAATGCTTTGGATTTAAATAAGGTCAAATTTTTACCTTTTAATATTTTAAAATCATGGAGTAAAATAAGAAAATTTGCACCCTATGATATTATAATTATAGACCCACCTTCTTTTCAAAAAGGAAGTTTTGCGGCAACAAAAGATTATAGAAAAATAATAAGAAAACTTGATGAATTAGCATCTGAAAAATGTGTTGTTTTATCATGTTTAAATGCTCCAGAACTAGACTCAAACTTTATAAAAGAGTTGTTTAAAGAAGAAGCTTTAAGTTTTAGATTTATAAGAAAAATTGATAATCTGAGTACATTTCCTACAGACAATGAAGAAAGAAGTTTAAAAAATTTGGTTTTTGAAAAAGCTTAATATTTTTTTAGATAAAATCTGCCTACTTTAAGAACAGGGAAATCGCATGGTTGAAAAAAATCGTTGGTTAATGGCTTTAGCGGCAGTGGGTGTTCATATTTGTATTGGGTCTGTATATGCTTGGAGTGTATATGTAAACCCAATTCAAACACAAATGAACTGGACTTTGACAGATGTAACAATAGCATTTAGTATTGCTATTTTCTTCTTAGGATTAAGTGCAGCACTTATGGGAAAATTTGTTGAGAAAAATGGACCTAGAGTTTCTGCAATCATTTCTGCATCTTTATTTGCTTTAGGAACAGCTGGGTCTGGTTTAGCAATTTTGATGGAATCAAAAGCTTTATTATACTTCTTTTATGGAGTATTAGGTGGATGTGGTTTAGGAATAGGGTATATTGCTCCTGTTTCAACACTAGTTAAATGGTTTCCTGACAAAAGAGGAATGGCAACTGGACTTGCAATTATGGGATTTGGTTTCGCTTCAGCAGTTTGGGGACCAACAATTGAAATCCTAATTGAAAAAGTTGGAATTGCTTCAACATTCTTTATTTTAGGTGCTACATACTTTGTTGTTATGTTCTCATCAGCATTATATTTAGAAAAACCAGAAGAAGACTATTTACCTAAGAAGTTTAAAAAGAAACTAAAAGAGGGTAAAAAGAAATTAAAAAAAGACTTACAAACTTTAGGTTTAAATGAAGCTGTTAAAACACCTAGATTTTATGGTCTTTGGGTAATGCTATTTATCAATGTTACTTGTGGTATTGCAATTATTGGTGTTGCTTCACCACTTTTACAAGAAGTTATAGGAATCTCAGCAATAGCAGCTGCAGCAGCAGTTGGTTTAATGGGTATCTTTAATGGTGCAGGAAGAATCTTCTGGGCTTCATTAAGTGATTATTTAACAAGACCAGTTGTTTATATTATTTTCTTTTTAACACAAGCTATTGCTTTTTATGTATTACCATCAATTACTGAGATTATGATTTTCCAAGTTGTTTTATACTTTATCATGACTTGTTATGGTGGTGGTTTTGCTTCTATTCCAGCTTATATTGGTGATATCTTTGGAACAAAAGAGCTTGGAGCTATTCATGGGTATATTTTAACTGCATGGGCAGCAGCAGGTTTAGTTGGACCACTTATTATCTCTATTGTAAAAGATATGACAGGAAGTTATTCTCAAACACTATATGTATTTGCAGGGTTCTTTGTAATTGCCTTATTTGTATCAATTGCAATGTTAATAAATATCAAATCAATTCAAAAAAAACAAAAACAATAAACTAAATAGATTAAAAATAGACTCTATGATATAATCAAATATTATATTTATGGAGTCTTTTTTTATGCCTTATGAAATAATAATATTCGCTTTTCTTGCAGGTTCTACTGTTTTTATTGGTGGAATCCTTTCTTACTTCTTTGAAAAAACTGTTTTAAATAGAAAAATAAAAATTGAAATAGTTCATTTTGCTACAGCTTTTGCAACAGGAATTATGCTCGCTGCTGTTGCTTTTGTATTGGTTCCTAAAGGAATGCATAGTTTAAGTATAGGTTTTAGTATTTTAATCTTTTTACTTGGAGCTATTGTTTTTTATTTTTTAGATGATTATATTCACAAAAATAAAACTTCAATTCCTCAGTTCCTTTCTATGCTTTTAGATTTTATTCCTGAATCAATTGCCTTAGGAGCAGTGTTTATTTATGATTATAATACAGGTATCTTATTAGCTATATTTATTGCTTGTCAAAATCTACCTGAAGCTTTTACTTCTTACATAGAATTAAGGTCTTCTGCTTTTTCAAAGTCTAAGGCTTTAACTATGTTATTTGTACTAAGTTTTACTGGTGTAGTATTTTCTTTAGTTGGTTTTTATCTTTTAAAGGACAATACAGAACTTACTTCTTCTTTGATGTTATTTGCAGCAGGTGGAATCTTATATTTAATCTTTGAAGATATAGCTCCATCAATGAAGTTAAAAAATAGTAGATTTATAGCTTTTGGAGTGAATTTAGGCTTTTTAGTGGGTATGTTAGGTGAAGCACTTTTATAGTGCTTCAAATTGTTTTATCTAAGTGAAATGAACTCTTCAGAAGGTTTTCCAATATGATAACCTTGACAGTAATCTATATCTAATTCATCTAAAGTTTCAACTATCTCTTGACTTTCTACAAACTCTGCAATTGTTTGTACATTTAACTCTTTTGCTAGGGTAACAATAGAGTTAACAAAGGCTTTATCTTTTTCATCTTTATTAATATTGATAATAAAATCACCATCAATTTTTAAATAATCAATAGGGAATTTTTTAATATAGTGGAATGATGAGAACCCAGAACCAAAATCATCAATAGCAAACTTGAAACCTTCTAGTTTTAGGTTATGTACAAATTTTTCAAGTAATGAGAAGTTTTTAACTGTTTCTCTCTCTGTAATTTCAAATACGATTTTTTCTTTATCAATATTATATTTGTTTACTAAACTATTAATTTGATTTATAAAGTCATTTACTATTAAAGATTTAGGTGAAAGATTGATAAATAAAACACCTTCATACTTAGTTGTTTGTATTTTTTCAAAGGCTTTTTCTATAACCATTAAGTCCATTTTATTGATTAACCCTCTAGCTTCAGCAATCTCAATAAACTCAAAGGCAGAGAATACTTTATCATCATGTTTAATTCTCATAAGAAGTTCATGAATAACAAGGTTATTATCATTACTTAGTCCTGGTTTAATAGGCTGGAAATATGGATAGATTTCATTGTTTTCAATGGCAGAAATAAGTAGAGCTGATTTCTCTTGATTCATTTTTAAAATCTCAGATACATTTTGTTTTGTAGGAAGTTTGATTGAGTTTTTACCCTCATCTTTTGCTTCATACATCATATGGTCAGCTATAATAAACATCTCTTTTTGAGATGTTGTATGCTCTGGATATACTGAAATACCAATAGAAATTGTAATTCCTACATATGTATCATCTGGAGCAAGAAGTTTTTCATTTTCAATTCTTTGTGAGATTCTTTGGGCAACTGTGTGTGCACCATTTGCATCACACTCTGGTAAGATAATAGTAAATTCATCTCCACCATACCTTGCAACAATATCTTCATCTCTTTTTTCTTCTTCTAAAATATCAGCAATTGTTTGAAGAAATTTATCTCCAAATGCATGTCCAAAGTTATCATTTATAGGTTTAAAGTTATCACAATCAATAATCATTAATGCAAAAGAGTAGTCATGTTTTTTTGCTCTTTTGATTTCATAAATCATCATATCATTAAATACTCTTTGATTGAAAAGGTCTGTTAATGGATCTCTTGCTGCATAGTATTCTAAGTCTTGCGTATATTTGTTAATAGCTTTAACTGAACCAACTAAGTTAGCCATAGTTGTTAAAATAGAGTCAACAACAATATATCTAATAGGGTCAGTTGATAAAACTGATTGTAAACCAATACCTACAATTCCCCCAATCTTTGGAGTATCTAAGAATAATGATTTAGATCTATATTCAATATCTTCTCTTCTTAGATTATCAAGCTTTTTATCTCTATTAGCGATAATGTGTTTAATTTTAAAGTCAGTCATTCCTTCAAAGTATTCAGAATTTTTGATTACATTATTTATATAATCCTCAAAAACAACTTTTACTTCTTCTCTAGGAACTCCTAGCCAGAAGATATCTACTTCAAACTGGTCATCATCTACTCTGAACATAGTCATTAAAGTATATGTTTCCATAATCTTATTAATTTCTAAAAGTAGGTCACAAATATACTCTCTCCAGTCTTTTACAACATCTGAAGTAATAATAAACTTATCAAGAAGTTTAATCTCAAATTCTAATAACTCTTTGTCTACAGCTACATTTTTAAGCTTTTCAGCCATAGTATCTACATTTTGAATGATTTCATTAAACTCTTTAAAATATAGGTCAATATTTTTTGAGTCAAACTGTTTGAAATCATCTACTGAGTTGATTCTTTCTACTTTTTCTTTAAATAAATCAAGGTTTTTAGTGATTTTTTTACTTGTATACCTAGAAGAAATAAAAGCAGAGATAAAAAATATAGGAGTAATAATTAAGAAGAAGATAATAAATTGAAATTTAGATTCATCAAAAATTGTATTTAAATCTTGTTTTACTTCAACTGCTCCTAAAACATCTCCTACTTTAGCATTTGCATGACACATAAGACACTCATTTGAAGCTTGCAGAGGAATGATATTTCTAGTAACATTATCTTCAAAAGATTTATACTCTTTGATATCTCCTTTTAAAACATCAACTAAAGTAGTATCTTTTTGTTTCTCTTTGATATCTCCAAAAAGTTCTTTTACAATATCTGCTCTATAAATATTGATTTCATAGTTTGTTCCCTCAAAGTTCTTTTCTAAAGAGTCAGTAAACATTTTTAAATCTTCTCTACTCCAACCCTTTCTCATAATTTGATACATAGATGAAAAAATTTGATTTGAGATTGTAGTTGAGTGTTCAATTGACTCTTTTTTTGTTAATGAGGTATGTAAATAGGTACTAAAGGAAAAGCATATTAGAAAAATTATTGCTACTAAAATAATTTTACTAGAGAAAATATAATTTTTAAATGTCTTTGTGTTCATTGGGAGCCTTATAAATGGTTGAATAATATTTTTAAAAATTATAAAATATCAAAATAACCATTATATAAAGCTTATTTATAGTTGAAGTTAATTATATAGTTTAAAGAATTTATATCTTTCTTACATCAAGAAAACTGCCACTTTCAAACTCATCTTTTCTTTTTAGTGTTTCAAATAATCTTTTTGCAGCATCCTCTGGCTTTTGAATCTCTCCATTTTTTAAGGTTTTTGCAGAAGTAAATACTTCATCATCAATATCAAATCTAATATAATCAGTCATAGGTGTTTCAATTACACCAGGAGCAATTGCAAGAAGTTTTGTATTTACCATCTCTTTTGAATATAAGTTTAATAACATATTTAAAGATGACTTTGATAAAGAGTATGAACCCCATCCTTTAGAACCATTTTTAGAAGCTCCTGAAGAGATACCAACTACAGTATCTGTTTTTATTTCGGCTAAAATATCTAGTAACTCTTTGTTTGCAAAAACATTTAGGTTTAGAACTTCTTGTATCTCTTTTGTTGATAGTTTTGTAATCTCTTTTATTTCACCTAACATTCCCGCATTTAAAAATACAGTATCAAGCTCTTTAATATCACTTATAAAAGTAGTAAGCTCCTCTTTTATAGTTTCAAGTCTTGATAAATCAAACTCCTTAAAGGTAAAGTTTTCATTCTCTATATCAGGTTTTCTTCTACTTATTCCAAATACTTTGTAGCCTTTTTCTAAATATAATTTTGTAAGGGCTAAGCCAAGCCCCGAGCTACAACCTGTTATTAGTATATTTTTAATCATTATTTTAACTCCCATATATATTTTTTATCATTTTTAACTCTTGAAAAATATAGATTCCCTGCATCTCTCCATGCATCTAAAACAATACTATTTTCAAAAGAAATATCATCTCTTGTTAGAATTAATGCAGTATGTTCAAAATAATCATTTCGATTTGAAACAATTTTTTTAAATTTGAAACTTTTAAAGTTTTTATATTTTATGTATTTTAGTAAATCATTTGCGTAATGATAGCACAAACCTTTTTCCTTTAGATTAAGGTTTATTAAGGTGTTATGAATTAGTGGATGAGTGTTAACTTCATAGCTTTTAGCAAGGAATGAAGAGTATAAAATAACATTTTTAGAAAACTCTTCAGCCTCTTGTTTATCTATATGTTTAGAGGATTTACTTATAAGAGTTGATAATTTTTTAGAATTATTTGTAAACTCTTTTTTTACTAAAATATTTTTATTTGAACAAGCTGTAAAAAGTAGAATAATTGATACATAAAATATAATTTTTTTCATCTCTCTATTATAATTTTATTTTATTAAACAGACTTTACAAATGGTGTTTCTTTGGCTATAATCGTCCCAAAACTAATAAAATATGGAGAAAGAAGATAAAATCTTCTTATACAGAGTGCGTCATTTAAAAATAAGTCAAGATATAAAAAATTTAAACTTTTCAAAAATTGAAGAAAATCTATTCTTCTACAAATATGATCTACGAAATATTAAGCCACTGCTAAAATCAAATGAACAAGATGTATCAATTGAAAATATTGCAACCTTTAATAGTTTTAAGGGTGAAGTTTATGAAAATATTATTTATGAGCTACTTTTAGAGTATGCTTCAAATAATAAATTTATTAAGCAGTTCATATTAAAAGGTCCACATCAAAATAGAATTGATAGTGAGTATAAAACTGGTTTGATGATTGATAGAAGTCTTCAAATTGTTTATAAATCAAACTACAAAGATATCTCAGAGTTTGATGCGCTCTTTTTTACTGATGATGCTTTATATTTTGTTGAGATGAGTACCTCTAAAAAAACAGTTAGTTTAAATAAAAGACTTGATAAAAAGTATGCTTTACTAAAACTTCTTTTCCCTCATTTACATGTACGAGCCTTAATTATTTTAACAGAAGGAACTGTAGGATTAAAAAGATTTCCTGCTTATTGTACAATTTGGATTACAAAAGATTTAGAAGATATTGATTTTCTTAAAAAAATAGTATTTAATAGAAAGAAAAAGGGTTTTAAAACTAAGTTTACTGATGAAAAGTTTATTGAAGCTTATACAATAAAACACAAAAAATTTATTTACTTTCAAACATTAGAGTGGATATTAAAAAAATCAAGACAAAACGGTGAGCAAATAGTTGATTTAAACTTTTTAAAATCAAAAAGGCTTATGAATTTCTTTGATATTTATACAAAGCTTTATGTAGGGTTTTTAAGTATAGAAGACTTTAAAAAACTAGTTCCCAGTTATGAGGCAGAGATTTTAAATATTTTTGTAACTATTGAAAAAATAAATAGTAGTGACTTTGATATTGTTTATTATGTAAAAAATAAAAATGGTAAATTAAGACGAGTAAGGATTACAAAAAGAGATACTTCAATAAAAGAAAAAGAGCTTGATGGTTTTACAAATGCAGAAGTAAGATTTATGAAATATATTGTTGAAGATAAATATTTTTTAAGTCTTGATGAAATCCAAACTTTAAAGCCAAAACTAAAAAGTGGACTCAAACAATAGTTTAGATTGTATTTTATCGTAGTTATAAATATCATCTCTAAACTGTAGTTTATCATTCTCTACCCAAGCAGTTAAATATACTATATGAATAGGAATCTTTTTATTTAACTTATAATCACTCTCTTCAAGTTTCTTTACAATTTTAATATCATCTTTGTTTATAGTAAGAATATTTTCAAATAGTTCAAAGGGTTTTTCTAGTCTTATACATCCATGTGAAAGAGTTTTTTCTCTCATTTTAAAATATTGTTTTTCAGGTGTATCATGTAAATAAACAGAGTATTGATTTGGAAATAAAAACTTAACTCTTCCAAGTGGGTTTGAGCCACCAGGGGTTTGTATAAATCTCATAGGAGCTTCTTTGGGTGTTCCTATTAAATCATTGTTTACATACATATTCCAATCAACTTTACTAACATCAAACTCTAAAGAGTTTACATCCCAGTTTTCAAATACTTTGATATTCTCTTTTGCTAGATACTCTGAGTCTTTTGTAAGTTTTGGAATTATCTCATTTTTAACAATTGTTTGAGGAATTTTCCAATATGGATTGACTATTACTTCTGACATTTTATGACTAAAAATAGGAGTAGGGAACTTCTTTTTTCCTACTATAACATCCATCTTAAGTTGAACTTTCTTTTCTTCATATAGTTTTAATTTATATGCTGGAATATTTATTAAAATATATCTCTCACCAAGGTTTCTTGGAAGCCATCTCATTCTTTCAAGATTAACTCTAAGAACTTTTATTTTCTCTTCAATAGGTGTGTTTAATTTATCAATAGTATTTTTCCCTATTACTCCATCAGTAATAAGACCATATCTTTTTTGAAAATTTATTACAGCTTTGAAAAGTTTTTCATCAAAATAGTATTGACAGTTTTTTACTATTTTTGCACACTCTAAGGAGTCTATATCTTTGCTTTCATATAGTCTTTGTCTTATAAATTCTATTTGTGGGTAAAAATTTCCTACTTTTAGAGGCTGTAAAATTTCAGGAGTTATTGTATATCCTCCTGTTTCTTTGATTTTCTCTAGTCTTGTAATCTCTTCTTCTAAATCATTGGCATAGGGAAAAGTATAGTTTACTTGCTTTAAGGCATAGTTTATATCATCTTTTTCAATTGATGTTTTTAGTAGTTTTATATTGTTTTTTCTTACTTCATATTTTGACCACTTTGCTTTTATTTCACTCTCTTCTTCTATCTTTTCTAATTCTTCAATAAAATTTTTCCAGTTTATAAAACCTCTTGCAAGGTAGTTCATATATTCATCATAAGTTTTAGTCAAAAGAGTATCAAGTTCAATTATTTTAGTTTTTTCTAAATGGTCTCTATGTTCTAATAAATTCTCGATTTTTTTAATATTAAATATTTTATTTACAAAAGGCTTAAGTATTTTGTCATCTTTTATCTCTTCAATTAAGTCAAAAGCAATATCTTTAATTTGATTATTTTTATCAATCCAAATTGCTTGATTATTAAAATAATAATAATACTTATTGATTCTTTTATCATTGCTAGTAATAAGTTCTAAAGTTGTACTACATAGAAATGAATTAAGCATAAAAGTAAAAATAATAAAGATAAAAAAAGGTGTTTTCATATTAAATAACCAATTTAGTTTTTTTCATTATAGGTTATTTTAACTAAATATATAAATAAAAATAAAAAAATAAAAATTAATTTAAAAATTTAATGATACATTCTGTTATCTTTAAACTAATTTTAAGAATTGTGTTAATATAATTTAGTATTATAAGGAGCTTATTATGGAAGCTGTAGATTTAAATATGCAAAAATTAGAGAATTATGTAGATAATATCTCTAATAAAAAACAGACTGTTAAGGGTGCAGAAGAATCTTCTAATACTAATATGGAACAAAAAAATAGTTCTATACATAACTCAGCTGTAAATGTTTCAATCTCAATGGAGAGTATGAAAGTATTTTTGAATATTAAAAGTGTTGAGCTTTCTCAGGCTAATACAAATGCTCAAAATTCGTTGATGAATATTATTAACAATACTGAGATTTATGATTTTCTTTCTGGAAAAGAGATTGATGGTGGATTTAGTCTTGCTTCAATAGGGTATGAAGGTAAGCCAATTACTGAATTATCACCAGATGAAGCAAAAGAATTAGTATCAGATGAAGGTTTTTTTGGTGTAAGTAAAACTTCTGAGAGAGTTAGTTCTTTTGTTGTTAATCTTGCAGGTGATGATGTAGAAGCACTAAAAGAAGCTAGAAAAGGTATTGTTCAAGGATTTGAAGAAGCTGAGAAGATGTGGGGAGGAGAACTTCCTGAAATATCTTACGAGACACAAGAAAAAACATTAGATATTATTGATAAAAAAATAGAGGAACTGCTTAAAACAGATGCTCAAAAAGAACTAGAAGAGGGAAATACATCTAAAGAAGAAGATTAATAGGCTTTATACCTAGGGTCTTTTCTTCTCTTTAAACACTCTAATTGATATTCAACCATTTTTTCAAAAGGTTTAGTCATATTAGATAATTCCTCTTTTGCAATATTTTCTATATTTTGCTTATTTAATAATTCAATAATATATTGAGTCGATTCTATTGTTGATAAACAATACTCATTTGGTTGTTTTTTTATTTTAAACTCTGATAACTTATCTGCATCAAAACTAAGCATCTTTAGTTTTTGTAGATTCTTACTACTTTTAATCATTTTTTTTGAACAAGGCCAAGTTGAGTCAATAATAAAAATCACAATATTTTTCTCTGAAGGAATCTTTTCCTTACTTAAATTTAAACTTGTTTCATTCGGATATAACAAATAGCAATCATTGCTAGAATCTTCCAATAATTCATTTATTTTAGTATGATTTGTAAAGTCTATACCAATAAATAACTCAGAATTACTCAATGTATTTTTTGTAAACTGTCCTGTTCCATTTTTTGTTTTTTTAAACTCTTTAGGATGCATCAAAATTATAAATTTTGTTTTTGTTTCTATTTTATTTATATATTCACACATGCATGAAACGCTAGGTCTATAACATGTATAGCAGAAGTCTCTTTGGTTAATATCTATTTCAATCTTATTCATTATGTAATTTTACAAAAATATTACTAAGTTTATTGCTTTATGGTGTTTTAAGAGAATTTTATACATAATAAGTGCTATAAAATTACATGTTAAATGTAATAATTATGAAATGGAGTTTAATATTAATTCTGAGAAAAAGAAAAAATTAATCGTAAAAAATGTTTTTAAAGTCTTTGGAGCTGAACCAAAAAAAGCTTTAAAAATGTTAGATGATGGTTTATCAAAAGAAGAAATTTTTGATAAAACTGGTATGACAATTGGTGTCCAAGATGCGAGTTTCGAAATTTATGAAGGTGAGATATTCGTAATTATGGGACTTTCAGGCTCTGGTAAATCTACTTTAGTAAGACTTCTTAATAGACTAATTGAACCAACTTCGGGAAACATTTATATTGATGAAACTGATGTAACAAATTTAAATGATAAAGAACTAATTGATATTAGAAGAGAAAAAATATCAATGGTATTTCAATCATTTGCTTTGATGCCTCACATGAATATTATAGATAATGTTTCTTTTGGACTAGAATTAAGTGGTGTTACTAAAAACGAAAGATATGAAAAAGCAAGAAAAGCTTTAGAGCAAGTTGGCTTAGGACAACATGAACTTTCTTATCCTGATGAATTAAGTGGTGGTATGCAACAAAGAGTAGGGCTTGCAAGAGCACTAGCAAACAACCCAGATATCATGCTTATGGATGAAGCTTTTTCTGCCCTTGACCCACTTATTAGAACTGAGATGCAAGATGAGCTTATTGAGTTACAAAGTAATGAGCAAAGAACAATTGTATTTATTTCCCATGATTTAGATGAGGCAATTAGGATTGGCGATAGAATTGCAATTATGCAAAATGGTGAGATTTCACAAATAGGTACACCTGAAGAGATTGTTAACAACCCTGTAAATGACTATATTAAATCATTTTTTAAAGGTGTTGATGTTACTTCTGTTTTAACAGCAACTCATATTGCAAAGAAAAATAATCCAACTATTATTAGAAGAGAAGGAACAGGAGTAAAAACTGCACTTCAATATCTATCTGATATGGATAAAGATTTTGGATACATTATTGAGAAAAACAATTCATATGTAGGGTTAGTTACTGTTGAGTCTTTAAAAGAGCAAAACTCAAAAGGTGGAACTCTTGAGACAGCGATAGTTGAACAAAAAACTATAAACTGCGAAACAGCAATTAGTGATTTTATTAGTGATATTGCGGAAGCTTCTTTCCCTGTTGCAATAGTTGATGATAATAACAGATATAAAGGAAGTATCTCAAAAGCGATGCTTTTAAGAGTTTTAGATGAAGGAGTTGACAATGAGTAATGATCCATGGGGTAATGCTTCAACTGCTCAAGAAAATAAAGAGTCATCAGTTGATTGGTCTCAAACAACAACAGTAGAAGAAGAGACAAAAAGTTTTGATTTTTTAAATCCTTTTGAAGAGGCTTTAATTCCTTTTGATACTTGGACAAATGATGCAATTGATTGGACAGTAGAAAACTTTAGAGAGTTTTTTCTTGCTACAAAGGTGCCAATTGATATTGTTTTAAAATCAATAGAATCTTTTTTACTATTTTTAAATCCATATGTAGTAATTTTATTTTTTGTATTACTTGCATTGCAGTTCTCTTCTAAAAAGATGGCTCTTGGTACTTTAGTATCATTTTTTATAATTGGTTTTATTGGGGCTTGGGAAGAAGCAATGGTTACTCTTGCATTAGTTATAACGGCTGTAGTCTTCTCTTTAATTATAGGAATTCCTCTTGGAATTTGGAGTGCAAAAAGTGACACTGCAAATAAAATAGTACGTCCAATTCTTGATGCAATGCAGACAACTCCTGCCTTTGTATATTTAATTCCTATTGTAATGCTATTTGGAATTGGTAATGTACCAGGAGTTATTGTAACTATTATCTTTGCATTACCACCATTAATAAGACTTACAAACTTAGGTATTAAACAAGTACCAGAGGATTTAATTGAAGCATCTAGGTCTTTTGGAGCTAGTTCTATGCAAATGTTATTTAAAGTTCAGATTCCTGTTGCTATGCCTACAATTATGGCAGGAATCAATCAAACTCTAATGTTAGCTTTATCAATGGTTGTTATTGCATCTATGATTGCAGTTGGAGGTTTAGGACAGATGGTTTTAAGAGGAATTGGAAGACTTGATGTTGGACTTGCTGCAGTAGGTGGTTTAGGTATCGTTTTACTTGCAGTTATTTTAGATAGATTAACTCAGGCAATGGGACAAAAAGATAAAACTGATAAAACAAAATGGTTTGAAAAAGGTCCAGTAGGCTTTTTTTATAAATTACTAAAAAAATAAGGAGAATTATATGTTTGGTAAAAAATTAATTATTACAGGATTAGCTTCACTTGCGGTAGCTACTTCTTTATTTGGTGCAAAAGTTCATGTTTTAAAATCAACAATTGCAGAAGAGGTTTTTCAAACACTTGTTGTAACTGAAGTTTTAAAAAAGATGGGACATGAAGTAGTAGATGTAAATGAAGTTAATTATGATATTGCTTTTCAAACTATTGCAAACAATGCAAATAGTGAAGATGTATATTTTTTAGCTTCAATGTGGGATCCTTTACATAACTCAAAGTTAGAAGCAGTTGGTGGAGACTCTAAAATTACAAAATATAATAAGTTTATTCTAAACTGTGCTCAAGGGTATTTAATAGACAAAAAAACAGCTCAAAAACATAATATCAAATATGTAAATGATTTAAAAGACCCTAAAATAGCAAAACTTTTTGACCACGATAATGATGGAAAAGCAGATTTAAGTGGATGTAATGCAGGTTGGGGATGTGAGAAAGTTATTGAACATCAATTAGATGCTTATGGTTTAAGAGATACTGTTGAACATAATCAAGGTGAGTATTCTGCTCTTATTGCTGATACAATTGCAAACTATAAAACTGGTAAATCAATTCTTTATTATACGTGGACTCCATACTGGGTTTCTGGTAAGCTAGTTCCTGGTAAAGATGTTGTTTTCTTACAAGTAACTCATAGTGCAAATCCAAATACAGATTCTACTAAGTTACCAAATGGTGCAGATTATGGGTTTAATATTAACCACCAAAGAATTGTTGCAAATGCTAGTGTAAAAACAAACCACAAAGATATTGCAAAACTATTTAATACAATTAAAATAGATGTAAATGATATCTCTGGACAAAATATGCTTATGGCAAATGGTCAAAACAAAGAAAAAGATATTAAAAGACATGCTAAGGTTTGGTTAGAGAAAAATCAAGCAAAAATCAATTCTTGGATTAAAGAAGCGAAAGCAGCTAAATAACTGATTAATAGGGCTTATAAGCCCTATTAATTTCTTTTTAAATAAAAAGATTTATAATTCGTTTAAAAAAGGATATTAATTGGCTTTACTTGATAATGCTAAAGATGTTTTACCTTTAAGTAGTATTGCTGAGTTACTAACTGCAAAAGTTAGAACACTTAAGATGTATGAAGATAAAGGTCTTTTACCTCCTAAAAAAACTAATAAAAAATTATATTCAATTAGTGATGTGAAAATTATTGCGTTTGTTCACTATTTAGCAAGTGTTAAAAAAATAAATGCAAATGGAATTAAGTATATTACTGAAATGTTAGAGAATAACATGGATGAAAAAAATAGAGCTGACTTCTTAGAGTTAATAGAACAAAGACTAGAAAAACTTTCTGGAGTAGATGTAACAGACGTAGAAGTTATATAACTTCTACTTTTGATGTCCTTTTGAACTTTTTCTATTCACTAGTTCAAATATATCTTTTTTCTCAAGATTATAAGCTTTTCCAAAACCTAAAATAGCTTCCCCTGAAACAACTTCAAATTCAAAAAAACTAAAATCTTTCATATCTTTTAACATAGAAACAGTACTTCCATGTTTATCCTCAAATAAAGAGATTAATTCATTAAATTCATCTGTGTCTCGAGATAGCTTTTTTGTAGAACATTGATAAACAACTCTTTTTCTAGCAAAAATATTTTCACAACTTTGTTCATCTTCAATAAAAAAGATTGAGCTATTTTTATTTTTTGTTAGATTATGCGAGTGTTTAGCCATAGTACTAAGGTAAACGTAAAATCTATTGTTTTTTAGTATAAATGGAGCATAACTTGTAAAGGGTAAGTTATGCTCATCTAATGAAGAGATTACTAAACTTTTGAATTCAGAAAGGAACTCTTTTATGCTTCTTTCGATGCTCTTTCCTTTCTTTTTGCTTTCATTTTGTTTAATGCAAGTCTTCTCATATCTGCAGTTGTATCAAGCTCATCCATGATTTCTAAACCAAGAAGAGTTTCAATACAATCTTCTAAAGTAATAATACCTTCTGTTTGGTCATAGTTATCAAGAACAATAAACATATGTTCTTTTTTCTGAATGAACTTGCTAAGTGCTTTTCCTACAGGAATATTCTCATTTAATGCAAAAACAGGTTTCATAATAGATTCCATTGTTGCATTTTTGTCTCTAATAGCTTGTTTGAAAAGCTTTTTAGTAAGAACTACCCCTACAATGTTGTCAATTGTTTCATCATATACTGGAACTCTTGAAAACTTATAAGTTCTTTTATCTTCTAAAATATCTTTTATAATAGAGTCTTTATTAATTGCATACATAACTGATCTAGGTGTTAAAATATCTTTGATTTTAATGTCATTTAATGTTAGAGTATTTTCTATAATATCTGACTCTAAATCTCCAATAACACCTTCTTCTTCACTTAATAAAGTCGTGTGAATTAACTCTTCTCTAGAAATTGAATCGCTGTTGTCTTTTCCTTTTATTTTCTTAGTAACAAACTGAGTTGCTACAATAATAGGATAAGTAATAATTACAAAGAACTTAATAATTCTTGCAGCAACAGGAGCTAATTGTTTCCAATAAACTGCACCAATTGTTTTAGGAATAATTTCTGCAAAGAATAAAATTGCAAATGTTAGTACCACTGATACAATCATTACTAATGTTTTGTCACCGCTGAATACATTTTGTGCTTGTACACCAATCGCAGTAGCACCTAAAGTGTTTGCAATAGTGTTAAGAATTAAAATTGAAGCAATTGAACTGTCAATATCTGTTTTTAAAGTTTTAAGAAGTTTACCTGCGTCAGGATTTTTTTCTTCTAAAACAGAAATATACGAAAAGTTAGTTGAAAGAATCACAGACTCTAAAACTGAACATAAAAAAGAAACGCCAATTACGGCTATAAAGAGGATAATTAAAAGTTCCATTTTGAACCTTTAAACTGTAGTAAGCTACGCCTCTGGGAACTATCTTCCAATAATTACTCCTTTGTTTGATTAAAATTAACAGCATATAATACCAAAATATATCTTTAAAGTATTCTTTTTTGACAAAAATTCAAAAATTTTTGTATAATTAGTTATATGCAATGAGGAGGCAATCATGGAATATGGATTAATCCCAAAAATTGACCAAGCTGCTCAGAATAATCAATTATTAGTTCAGCAGGTTCAACCTTCTAATGAAATTGCAAAACTTAAAGAAGGAAACGAACCTAAAGAGGTTATTCGTGAAGAGTTCTTAAAAGCAAAAGAGAGTGAAGAAACTTCTTCTACAGATGTAAAAGTTAACTCTGTACCATATCAAGAAGTTGTCCTTACAAATTTAAACTTTGGTTTTAATAACCAATCAAAAGACTTTTATGTAAAGGCTATAAGAGGTGAGGCTGAAAATCAGTATCCTACTGATGAGATGATGAGATTAAAAGCCTACTTGATTTCTCAAGCCAAAGAAGAAACAGCTTAAGAAGCTGTATAAGCTCCAAGCTGTTTCTTATATTAAGAGTTTATCTCTTTATCTAAATAATACCCTGTATATGATTTTGTTTTTTTATAGTTTGCTGCAAGTTGTTCTGGTGTACCTTCTGCAACAATTTGTCCACCTTTACTTCCACCTTCAGGACCCATATCAATAACCCAGTCAGAGTTTTTGATAATATCAAGGTTGTGCTCAATAACTAATACAGAATTTCCTACTTCAACTAAGTGGTGTAAAACTTTTGTCAGTCTATCAACATCTGCAAAGTGTAAACCAGTAGTTGGTTCATCTAGTACATAAAGAGTATTTCCAGTGTCTTTTTTACTTAACTCTTTTGATAGTTTGATTCTTTGAGCTTCTCCACCTGAAAGTGTAACTGCATTTTGTCCTAAAGTAATATATCCTAAACCAACATCTGAAAGTGTTTGTAATTTTGCTTTTATTTTAGGCACTTTTACAAAGAATTCTAAAGCTTCATCAACACTCATATTAAGTACATCAGAGATATTTTTGCCCTTGTATAAAATCTCTAAAGTTTGTGCATTATATCTTCTACCTTGGCAATCATCACATTTAACCATGATATCTGGTAAGAAGTGCATTTCAATTTTGATTTCACCTTCACCTTGACACTTCTCACATCTTCCACCTTTTACGTTAAATGAGAATCTACCAATTTTATATCCTCTAAGACTTGCTTCTTTTGTTTTAGAAAATAGTGTTCTAATCTCATCCATTAAACCTGTATATGTCGCTGGATTACTTCTTGGAGTTCTTCCAATAGGTGATTGGTCAAGATAGATAACTTTATCAAGCTTTTCTAATCCTTCAATTTCTACTCCATCAATTTTCTTAACTTTTTTTGCATGATTTAAAAGTTCTTTTGCAACAGGAAGTAGGGTTTGTAAAATAAGTGAAGATTTACCAGAACCGGAAACACCTGTAATTGATACAAGGTTTTTAAGTGGAAGTTCAACACTTAGGTTTTCAATATTATTGATATTTACATTATGAATTTTAATAAACTCTTCTTGTGCTCTATTGTGTAGATAATCAATTTTCTTTTTACCACTTACATATTGAGCAGTTAAAGTTTTAGCTTTGTTCATCTGTTTTAATGTTCCAGCAAAAACAATTTCTCCACCAAATTTACCTGCATTTGGACCAATATCTACAATATAATCAGCAGCTTCAATAGTCTCTTTATCATGTTCAACTACAATTACAGTATTACCTTTTTCTTGTAAGGCTTTTAGTGTTTTGATAAGTTTACTTGTATCTCTTTCATGTAAACCAATTGATGGCTCATCAAGTACATACATAACTCCTGTAAGTCCTGAACCAATTTGTGAGGCAACTCTAATTCTTTGAGCTTCTCCACCTGAAATTGTTCTTGCATCACGTCCAAGAGTAATATATCCTAGTCCTACGTCATATAAGAAGAAGATTCTTTCTTTTATCTCTTTTAAGATAGGAGCTGAAATCATCTTTTCTTGGTCAGAGAAGTATTCAAAGTTTTTTTCATCTTGGAAAAACTTGTGTGCTTCTTCTATTGGTTTATTTATAACATCTGCAATAGTTTTATTTGCTACAAAAACACTTTGAGATGAAGGCTTAAGTCTATTTCCTCCACAGTCTGAACAAACTTTTTCAGTCATAAATTCAGCCATCTCTTTTTCATCTTTAATCATGTCATAGGCAATTTTTACAATACCTTCCCATTTTCTTGTAAGACTATGTCTTTTCCAAGTGAACTTAGCCTCTTCAACTCCACCATGTAAAATTGATTTTTGTTGATGTTCTGGTAACTCTCTAAATGGGATTGTTATATCAATACCTGCACCTTCACAATAAGCCATAAGCATCTTAAAGTAGTAACCCTTGTTAAACCCATAGATGATTTTAATAGCTCCATCTTCTAGTGATAGCTCATCGTTTACTACTTTTTTCATATCTAAAGCATATCTAATACCTAAACCATCACAAGAAGAACAAGCACCTTTTGGTGAGTTAAAAGAGAATGATAAAGGCTCTAATGGTTCAAAAGATATTTTACAATCAAAACAAGCCATATGTTCAGAGTAGTGAATGTGTTTATCAACTCCAACTTGCTCATGGTTCATAACTTCAACTTCAAGCTCTCCAAAAGACTCTTTTAAACCTTTCTCAACATCTTGAGCGATTCTATCTTTGTTTTCTTCTTTTACTACAACTCTATCAATTACAACTTTGATTGTGTGCATTTTGTTTTTTTCTAGCTCAATATCTTCATCAAGTCTAGCCATAACACCATCAATCATAGCTCTTACATAACCTTTACCTCTTAAAGATTCAAGTAAGTCTGCAAAGGTTCCTTTTTTTCTATTGATTAATGGAGCTAAGATAACAATCTTTGAGTTATCTGGAAGTTTTAATACTTGTTCAATAACATCACTAGCACTCATTTGAGAAATAGGTTCTCCACATTTATGACAGTGTTGTTTTCCTACTCTTGCATATAAAAGTCTAAAATAGTCATATACTTCAGTAATAGTACCAACTGTTGACCTTGGGTTTTTAGAAGTTGTCTTTTGATCAATTGCAATAGCAGGTGTTAAACCTTCAATTCTTTCAACATCAGGTTTCCCTACTTTATCTAAGAATTGTCTTGCATAAGCAGAAAGTGATTCAATATATCTTCTTTGACCTTCAGCATATAAAGTATCAAAAGCTAAAGTAGATTTACCAGAACCTGAAAGTCCAGTGAAAACTACTAATTTATTTTTCGGAATCTCTAAATTTATATTTTTTAAATTATTTTCTTTGGCATTAAATATTTTGATTTTATCTTGCATAGTATTCCAATATCCGTTAAATTTTTAAGTGGGCATTATACCAAATAAAAATGAAACTAGATATAGATAAAATGTTAGTTAATAAAATTTCTCTCTTCTTTAGGTTAAAGTAATTATTATATAGATTATTTCTCTCTTAGGAAGTTATTATGACATATATAATTGGTGATGTTCACGGTGAGTTTGATGATTTAATACTATTGGCTAAAAAGCTTCCTATAGATAGTGAACTTATGTTTGTAGGTGATATTGTTGATAGGGGTGTAAAATCAAATGAAGTAATAAAGTTTATACGAGATAATAAATATAAATGTGCATTAGGAAATCATGAAAAGATGATGATTGATTATAGTAAATACTTTATAAAAGAGTATCCTAATATTCCATTTACAGGTTTTGTAGATACTTGGATAAAAAATGGAGGAAAAGAGACTTTAGAGTCATATAACTTAATAGCAGTAGACAAATATGATGGAAAACTAATTTGTAATAAAAATGATGAAGGCTTTAATCAATACAAAGAAGACATTAAATGGTTAAAGACTTTACCTTTATATATAAAACTAAATGAAAATAAAAATAATAAGCCAATAGTTATATCCCATGCTTCTTTTGCAGATGTTTGGCATTTAGCAGAGTTTGATATGAACCAAGAGATAGTAGAACAATATGCTTTATGGAATAGAAAACCTCCCAAAGAAGATTGTACTATTTTTAATATATATGGACACACTCCTATTTCTAAAGTAGATACAAGTAAACACTATATAAATGTAGATACTGGATGTTGTTACAAAAAAGAAGAAGATTTAGGTAAGTTAAGTGCATATTGTATAGAAACAAATGAAGTTATATCTGTCTAACTAGTTTTTTAATACTTTTGATTATAATAGTAATATATTATTGTTATATTAGGGAAAAAAGAGTTGGATAAATATATAAATAGTTTCGAAATACAAAATGAGACATTTTATTACTATGATATAAAAGCTGTAATAGAAGAGAATAAAAGTTTAAAAAAACTACCAGTTGTTCTAAAAATACTTTTAGAAGCAAATTTAAGAAATGCAAATAGTGAAAATGAATTTTTAGAAATAATCAAAATCTTTGAAAAGAAAGAAAGAAAAGAGATTAGTTTATATCCTTCACGGGTCATAATGCAAGATTATACAGGAGTATCTGTACTTGTTGACCTAGCTTCAATAAGAGACTCTTTTAAAAACCTAGGAAAAAATGTAGAAGAAGTAAATCCTAAAATAATGGTTGATTTAGTTGTTGACCACTCTTTAGATATATATACAGATAAAGAAGAATATAGCTTTGATAGTAATATAGAAAAAGAGTATGAATTAAATAAAGAGAAATATCAGTTTATAAAATGGGCACAAAATAGTTTTGATAAGTTAAGGGTGGTTCCACCAGGGTCTGGTATATGTCATCAAGTAAACTTAGAATACCTATCTACTATTTTACACTTAAAAAGAATCGAAGATAAAAACTTTATATATCCAGAGACCTTAATAGGGACAGACTCCCATGCTCCTATGATTAACTCTTTAGGAGTATTAGGTTGGAAAGTAAATGAAACCCAAGCAAAAACATCAATACTTGGAATGCCTGTATCTTTAATTTTACCACAAGTAGTAGGAGTGAATATACATGGTAAGTTAAAAGAAGGAGTTACTTCTTCTGATTTAGTATTAACATTAACAAGTAAACTTAAAGAGTATGATATAAAAGGAAAGCTTGTAGAGTTTCATGGTGAGGGATTAAGACATCTAACTTTAGAGGATAGATCTACTATAGCAAATATGGCACCAGAGTATGAGGCTATTTGTTCATTTTTTACTATAGATGATAAAACAGTAGACTACTTTAATAAAACAAGAGATAATGAAGACTATGCTTATTTGTTAAAAGAGTACTTACAAAGACAAGAGCTTTTTTATAGTGATGAGGTATTAGAGTTTGATGAAATCATAGATTTTGACTTAGAAGAGTTAGAACCTGCAATTGCTGGACCAAATAAAGCTCATTCACATATAAAAGTAGATGAACTAAAAGAACAACAGATTAATAAAAGTGGTTCTTATTTAAAAGATTTAGATGTGGTTGTTGCATCTATTACCTCTTGTACTACAACATCTAATCCATATCTAATATTACATGCAGCACTAGTAGCAAAAAAAGCTTATGAGTTTGGGCTACATACAAAAGAGCATGTAAAGACATCTTTTTCTCCTGGGTCTTTAGCAATCAAAGAGTTTTTGAAAAAGCTAGACTTACTTAAATATTTAGAGCATCTAGGTTTTTATATTTCAGGTTATGCTTGTGAGAACTTTGGAAATTTAGAAGATAAGTATGAGTTTGATATTAAAGATAATAAACTAGATGTATGCTCTTTAACTTCAGGAAATAAGAATTTTGAAAAGAGACTTCATCCTTTAATTAACTATAATTATCTATCATCACCTTCTTTAGTAGTTATTTACTCTATAGTTGGTTCTACAAAGTTTGATTTATTTGAGGATGTAATAAGTACTATAGATGATAAAGATATATATCTTAAAGACTTGTGGCCTAGTTCTAAAGAAGTAGGGGATTACATGAGTGAGTTAGATTACACTTTATATAAGGATATATACAAAGACATCTTTAAAGGAAATGAGTTTTGGCAAAGCTTAGAAGTAGAAGATAGTAAAAACTATAAATGGAATGAAAACTCTACATATATACAAGGTTCTTTATTTTATGAAGAAAAAGAAGAGGATAGCTTAAATATACAAGGAGCTAGAATACTAGCAATGTTTGATGATGAAATAAGTACTGAACAGATTTCTCCTATGGGACAAATTCCTTTATACTCTACATCCTCAAAGTATTTAGAGCAAAAAGCAGTTAAGTCTTTTGAATATAATACCTTTGGAAGTAGAAAGGCAAATGCAGAGCTTATAACAAGAGGACTATTTGAGCATCCAAAGCTAAAAAATAAAATGGTATCAAAGGAGGGTGCTTATACCTTTGATTATGAGAATAATGAAATTGTCTCTATATATGAAAAGTCGCAAAAGTTTAAAGAGATAAAAAAGCCACTTATTGTTATTGCAGGAGAAAACTTTGGTAAGGGTGAACAAAAAGAGTGGGCAAGTAAAGGAATGAATCTTCTTGGAGTAAAAGCAGTTATTGCAAAATCCTTTGATGAGAAGTATAGAAAGGATTTAATCTCTTATGGAGTATTACCTTTAGAGTTTATAGATGATGATATAGAGTCTTTAAAACTAAAAGGTGATGAGAACTTCTCTTTTGAAATGGATATTTTAAAAGTAGAGGGAAAACTAAAAGCTTATATAAATAGAGGATTTGATGAGGTACAAATTACTTTAAAAATAAAAATTGATACTAGTTTAGAGTTGAAGTATTACAAAAATGGAGGAGTTTTTCCATTTTTGTTTAATAGTTTTAGATAGTTTTATAAACCATAGATATAAAAATCACAATATATAAAAGTAGAATATACTTCTTATATGATGTTGATTTTATACTATTTTTTAGTTTTATTCCAAAGTATACACCAATAAGTGAAGCTATACCAACAGTTGCACCTTCTTGAAATAGCATTTGATTATTTACAGTTAGTGATGTAAAACCTGCAACTGATGAGAAGATAACAAAAAATAGTCCCAATGATGTAGCTTTTTTTAAATCATAATTTAAAAACCTTACAAGTAGGGGAGTTAAAAGAATTGAACCACCAACTCCTATACTCATAGCAATAGCTCCAATTAAGGCTCCAATAATAAATAAAAAGAATTTGTTACTGCTTTTCTTTTCTTCTTCATTGATTTCAGCAGGAGACTTAAAAATTGAGATTATAGAGTAAAGTAAAATAGCTATGAAAACATATTGTAAAGTTTCATTTGAAAAGTTTGTGATAATAAAACCACTTTGTAAACCTCCAAAAAAGCCTCCAATACCGATAATTAAACCATCTTTTAAAACATTTTTAGCTTTTTTAGAGTTTAGAAATGAACCATAAATTGAAGAGAAAACCATTTGCATAATAGAAATAGCAACAGCTTCTTTCATAATAAAACCAGCAAATAGAAGCATAGGAACAAGAACCATTCCTCCCCCAACACCGAAAAATCCTGAGATAAATCCTGTCATGGCTCCAAATGCTAAAAGTTCATACATTTTTTACTTCTTTATTGAGTTCATTGCGTTAATAAATCTATTATAATCTTCTTCTAGTTTTTTATCTTTATCACTTACATCAATACCATCTTCTTCTTTTAGAGCTTCTTCTAAAATATGAATTCTTTCAATAAGATATTTAAACATCTCTTTATTGATATCTGGTAAATCATCATGGGCAAGCTTGCAATTCTTTTTATCTTTTTTGATAATCTTAGCTGGAACTCCAACTGCTGTAGAGTTTTTAGGAACATCGCAAACTACAACTGAGTTTGCACCAACTTTAGAGTTTTTATCAATGATGATATTTCCTAATACTTTAGCTCCACTTCCAATAACTGCATTAGCCCTAATAGTAGGGTGACGTTTTCCTTTATCAAGACTAACTCCACCTAATGTTACACCTTGATAAATAAGAACATCTTCTTCTATAACAGTAGTAGCACCAATAACAACTCCAATAGCATGGTCAATAAATACTCTTCTTCCAATAGTAGCAGCTGGGTGAATATCTGTTTTAGTTAGAAGAGAACCTAATCCAACTAAAGCTCTAGCTGTTTTTGTCCAACCTTTATTATAAAGTCTATTTGCAATTCTATGATTAACTATAGCCCAAACTCCAGGGTAGTTGAAAAATAGTTCAAAGCTAGAGTTTAAAGCAGGGTCATTTTGTTTAGGAACAGAAAAATCCTCTTTGATTTGTTTCCATAACGATATTTTCTTTTGTTCATTTAAAATATGTGTTTTTATTTTTTCATGTATATTTTGTTCATTTTTTTCAGTCATTATAACTCCATGCAGTTTTTAGATAGCTATTTTCATGTAAATATTTTTCTAAAATTTTATAAGTGTTTTTATCTAAATTCTTTTCTAAAATATTCTTGATATCATTAGTGTCATAATCAATATCTTCTAGGATATCAATAATCTTTTGTGATTCAATAATCTTTTCTAGTTTTAATTCGTTGTTTTCAAAAACAACATTTACTTCAGTTGGATGAGAGAATAGGTTATGTCTCATTCCTAGTGTATCTTGATAAGCACCAACATTAAAAAATGCAAGGTAATACTCTTCTTTTTCTAAATCAACATTATGTAAATATAAAGGTTTGTTTGCATCAAACTCTATTTCTCCATCACTATCACAAGTAATATCCCATAAAGAAGCACTTCTTGTAGGCTTTTTATCTAAATGAGTAATTGGCATAATAGGAAACTCTTGGTCTATTCCCCAAAAATCAGGAAGTGATTGGAAAATAGAGAAGTTTAATAGATATTTTTCTTGAATTTTATTATCAATTCTTTTTAACTCTTCATAATCCTCAACTTCTAGTAAGCAAATAGATTTTTTAATAATTAGTTGTGCTAGTATTTCTGCATTACTTCTATCTTGTAAATCTATATACCCTAAATCAAAAAGTTTTAATAAAGATTCTAAGTGATCCATACTATCATGCATATACTCTAAAGCAGTTCTTCTATTAATATCTTCATATAATGCATTTAACTCTTCAATTAAAGGAGGGTTAACTTCTTTTAATCTTAAGTTATTTTCTTCATATTCTGCTGAGAATAGTTCTAAAACAGGTGTTATTAAAACCGTACTATTTGCAGAAATAAATCTTCCTGATTCTGTGAAAATATTTGGTTCTTCTACACCTTTTTGTTTAGCAATATTTTTAAGTGTAAAGATTACATCATTTGCAAACTCTTGTAAATGATACTCTGTTGTTCTATGGTATTGAGAGTATTCAACAGCTAAGCCTCCACCAATATTAATAGCACTTAGGTTTTCAGCACCCATGTTTTTAAGTTCAGCATATATATGACCTGACTCTTTTAAAGCTTTTTTTAGTGGCTTAATAGTTGTCATTGCAGAACCAATATGGAAATGAATCATTGTTAAACAATGAAGTAAGTTATTTGCTTTTAGTAGTTCATAGGCTTCTAAAATCTCTGTAGAACTAAGTCCAAACTTTGAGTCAATTCCTCCTGATTTTGCCCATGCTCCATCACCACTATTAAATAGCCTAACTCTAATTCCTACATTTGGTGTTGGTAAAGATGTCTCTTTTTCTACTTCTAACATCATTTCAAGTTCAGTTAAACCTTCAATGATAATAGTGATATTATGACCCATTTTTTTAGCAATAAATGCAATATGAATCATCTCTTTATCTTTAAATCCATTTATAGTAATAGGTGCACCATGTTTATTATAAGTCATGGCTAAGATAAGCTCAGCTTTACTTCCAGCTTCTAAACCATAACCAAACTCTTCTCCTGATTTTATAAGAGGTAGCAAAAAGTTTGGTAATTGGTTTACTTTTAAAGGAAAAACTGCGTTGAATTTTCCTTTATAGTCATACTCTTTTATAGCATTATTATATAATGTAAACAGTTTTGTAATCTGTTTTTTAGTTAGATGTGGAAATCTAAGTAGTAAAGGACCTTTGAAGTCTTGTGCTCTAATGTCTCTTACTATATCTACAAGTGCAGGCTTTGATGCATGATTTATTTTTGCTAAACCATCTTCAATAAAAAAGTTATCATCAGCCCAAACATCTATACCATAATTTTCCAATATTAAAAGTCCTCAATCTTAATAGTTTTTTCTTCTTGTGTTTCGATATTTTTTACATAAATAGTGTTATCATTTAGTTCATTTTCACCAATTAAAGCAACAATATTTGCTCCTTGCTTTTCTGCAAGTTTAAAGTGCTTTCCAAAACCTCTTGATGTATATTCCATAATAGTTTTTGTAGTTTTCCTTTTTTTATTTACAACTTTAGATACTAAGTTTAATGCTTTATTATCCATTGCACCTACATAAACTATATCCTCTTTTTGTTCTTTCATTTTTACAAGTTCTAGTAATCTTTCAATACCAATTGCAAATCCAATACCAGGAGTTTCTCTTCCACCAAGGAATTCAACAAGTTTGTCATATCTTCCTCCTCCTGCAATTGCACTTTGTGCTCCAATCTCATTTGAAGTAAACTCAAATGCAGTTTGAGAGTAATAATCTAAACCTCTAACTAGATTTGTATCTATCTCATATTTAATGCCATTGAAGTCTAAAATCTCTTTTAATTTTTCAAAATCAGTATCGCATTTTTCACAAAGATTATTAGTGATTTTAGGAGCATTGTATAATAGTTTTTGGCAGTTTTCATTTTTACAGTCTAAAACTCTAATTGGATTTGTCTCAATCCTTCTATTACAGTCTTCACAAAGCTCATTTTTAAAACTTGTTAAATGCTTAACTAGGTTTTCTCTATACGTTGGCATACAAGTTGGACAACCAAGAGAATTAAGTTGTAAAGTAAACTTAATTTCAAAGAAATCAAGGATATCTTTTAACATCATAATAATGTTTGCATCCTCATAAACAGAAGCTTGACCAAACACTTCACAACCAAATTGGTGGAACTGTCTTAGTCTTCCTTTTTGAGGTCTTTCATATCTAAACATTGGTCCATAGTAGAACCATTTATATGTTCCCCCAGCTCTATCAAATTTATTTTGAACAAAACTTCTAACAACACCAGCAGTTCCCTCAGGTCTTAAACATACGTCATTTTCACCTTTGTCAATGAATTGATACATTTCTTTATTTACAATATCAGAGCTTTCTCCTACAGATCTTTTAAAAAGGGCTGTTTCTTCTAGTATAGGAGTCTCAAGATATGAAAAACCATAGTTCTTTGCAATTCTTGATGCATTTTCAATAAAGTATGTAAAGTACTTACTGTCTTCACCTAAAATGTCATTCATCCCTCTTAAACTTTGAATATTAGCCATTAATAAATCCTTCTATCTTTTGTGAAATTTCTTCGATGCTTAGGCTTGCATCAATATAAATATGATTTAAATTTAACATCTCTACTGTTTTTTTCATTCTATCTTGAATGTCAAGTAAGTAATCAATACCCCTTGATTCTATAGAGTCATTTGTTTTTCCACTTAATCTTTTTGTTAATTCTTCTTTTGATAATTCAAGTAAGATAACATGACTAGGTAGTGTATTTTGTGTTGCTATAAGGTTTAAGCTTGTAACAACCTCTAAAGGCAACTCTTTAGCATAAGAGATACCACTAATTACACTTCTATCACTTACAACCATCTTTTCTTCGTTAGGCTTAATAACTTGTTCTATATGTTCAGCTCTATCTGCAAGAAATAAAAACATTTCAGCAGTTTTACTTGTCGCTTCACCATTTAAAGCCATTGCTCTTAGTTTTAAACCTATTTCTGTTCCACCTGGTTCTTTTGTAAATACCGCTTCTTTGTGGTTCTTTTTTAAAATATCAAGTTGAGTTGATTTACCAGCTGTATCAACTCCTTCAATTACTACATACATTTTAATACCTCGTCTGGAACAAGATGACAGAACTTACCATCAAACCTAATGATTTCTCTTACAATTGTTGAAGAAACAAAGGCATTTTCTAATGTTGGCATTAGATAAAGTGTTTCTAGCTTTTTATTGATTGATGAGTTTGCATAACCCATTTGTAATTCATATTCAAAATCTGAAACGGCTCTAAGCCCTCTAATAATAGTATGTACTTCAAGCTCTGTTGCTAAATCAACTAATAAAGTATCAAAACCAATAACTCTAACTGTTTCCATATCTTTAGTTGCAGCTTTTGCAAACTCAACCCTTTGTTCATGGGAAAACATTGGACCTTTTCTTTCGCTTTTTGCAACTGCAATAACAACTTCATCAAAGATATTTGTAGCTCTTCTTATAATATCCATGTGACCATTTGTAATTGGGTCAAAAGTCCCACTATAAATAGCTTTTCTATAAGAGTCAATAGGTTTTTTAATTTTTTCTGCCATCGTTATTCCCATCTTTTATATAAATTGTGGTCAATTTTTAATAAATCAAACCATTTTCCTATCATAAAATCTTCCATCATTTCTAGTGAATCCTGCTTAGAATAGTATGCAAGTGTAGGAGGAGCAATAGTTACACCTAGTTTTGAAAGTTTTAGCATATTCTCCAAAGCAATTGAAGAGTAAGGCATTTCTCTAGGAGCTAAGATAATATCTCTATTCTCTTTTAGCATAACTGTAAATGCTCTAGTGATTAAGTTATCACTAATTCCAACAGCACATTTTGCAAGAGTATTCATAGAACATGGAAGAATAATCATCTTGTCTGTTTTAAACGAACCCGATGAGATAGGGGCTTCTATTTGAGTTTCTTTATAGATAAATGAGTTTTCTCTTTCATTTATCAAATCTTTTATATTTATGTTTTCTTCAAGTTTTAAAGCTTTTTTTGCGCTCTTAGAAATAACCGCATGTACTTCTACATTGCTAGGAAGATTTTGTATTAATTTTAAACCTAGTCTAGAACCACTAGCACCAGTTATAGCAACAACTAATTTCATTTAAAACCTTTTTTGATTTTTAGAAGAAATAGATGTTATCAAAAATTCACTTTATTTTCAAAAAGAGCCATAAAAATACATCAAAAAATTATTGAAAAGTGTATAAAATTTAATCTAATATTAAGCATTGTTTATATATCATTTTGTATAACTATTTTATATCTTTTATTTTACAGAATGTTAGCTAAAAAATATAAAATAATACTTTTTGTTAAAGGAAATAAGATGTCTAGAATTTTAAGTTTTGTAAGAGTTAATAACAACAATGAAGTTTATACTAAATCGCAAAGAGAAGGTATTGAAAATTATGTAGAAAAAAACAATATTTCTATTTCAGAAAATGTGGAAATTGAAATCGATACTCCTGACCAAGAAAGAAATATTTTGGATTTTTTAAAAAACTGTGAGTCTTCATCTACTCTTTTAATTTATGATTTAAATGTTTTTGGAAGAACAATTGAAACTATTTTAGAAGTAGTAAAATTTCTTTTATCAAATAAAATTAGAATAATTGTTGTTAAACAAAATCTTGATTTAATTGATGATAAAGATATGTTAACTCAAATGATTCTTGGTGTTATCTCAATGACAATTGGGTTAGAAAAAGAGTTAATGAGTTTAAGAACAAAAGAAGCATTAACAGCAAAGAAATTAAAAGGTGAACATTTAGGTAAACCAAAAGGAACAATTCAAAAATCTAAGTTTGATAAACAAAGAGATAAAATTGAAGAGTTATTAGCTGTTGGATTATCTGTTAGAAAAATAGCAAAACTTTTAGGATATAATAATCACATAGGTTTAAATAACTATGTAAAGAAAAGAAATATTAGAAATAATCTTCCTAACACTTTAGACATCGCTAGTTAAATAGGAAGGTGAAAGAAGAGTGATATGTTTGCAATTTACAATAAGGGTGGCTTAAACTTTAGAAGCACTATAGATAATCTTTATTCTATGTCAAATGTTGAGTCATTAGCAGAAGCAAGAAATAATACAGAAGAGGGTTTACCTAAAGACCATACTGTTAAAGAAAAGAATAAAGAGCAAGGGCAAAATAAAAAATCCTTTGAACAGCTTTTAGAAAAAGATGCTACAAATACTTATAAAGAGATTGCAAACATTGATACAAAAGAACCCATTTTTCATATCAGTGATTTGATGAGAACTGATGTTATTACATTAGAGTCTAACAACACAGTAAGTGAAGCATATGAAATTATGGAAGAAAATGAAATAAGACAAATTCCTATTTTAGATGAACAAACAAAAAAAATCATTGGAATGGTAACTCACAAAGTACTTTTAGATTATATTTTTGATGATTTAGAGTACGCAGAACATAACTCACAAAAGACATTAGACAATTTAGAATTAAGAGAAGTTATAACAGCTCATCCTGTAACTGATATTAGGAGAGTTGCAAAAGTAATGGTTGACTTCTCTTTAACTGCAATTCCAGTTGTAGATGAAAATGACAATATCAAGGGAATTGTTTCAAGGGCAAATATTTTAAAAGCTGTTGCAAATACTCCTCCATTACAGATTTGGGGATAGGTCTTCAATCTATTTGATTGACAAATTTTGCAGTTTTTCTTATAATAGATAAAACAAAAATGAAAGGAAAACGATGATTGGTTCTGTTTCTTCAGTATCAGATGTATCAATGTCAGGATATGGTGTTAATGATGTTATATCTGGATTAAGCTCTGATGAGTACAGTACTATTAGATCAGTTCTTTCAAACTATGATTCTTCAAATGTTACAAGTGAAGATGCATTTGAAATAACTCAAGCCTTTGAAGAAGCTAATATTCAACCTTCAAGACAAATGTCTAACTTTATGGATAGCTTAGGTTTTGATGCTCAACAAATAGGACAACTTGCAAGTGTTTTACCTCAGAATGTTCAAGCTTCAAATCCATCTAACTCTTTAGATGAATTTAAAAAAGAGGAAGAGGCTTTAACTATTGCATTAAAAGATTTACTTTTAGAAAACAATGACAATAATGAAACACCATCTTTTTCTAAAGAACAAGTTGAAGATTTTGCAAGTAAAATTGCAGCTTTAAAAGATGACACAAAAGAATCAGTAAAACAGATGATTGAGAATATAAGTTCTCAAAGTTCTTCTTTAACACAAACTCAAACACAAAATATAGTTCAAAACTCATTAAGTCATATTTTAAGTGACTCTAACAACTACAACTCTTTTTCTATTTATGTATAGAAGAAACTCTTAAAATTATTAGATTAATTCTCACTTCAAACAACTTATAGTAAAATATTCAACTTTTTGAAAATGGAGAAATTATGAAAGTATTATTATTAAAAGACGTTAAGGGAACTGGAAAAGAAGGTGATGTAGTTGAAGTTAAAGACGGATATGGTAAGAATTTTTTAATTGGAAAAGGTCTTGCTCTTCTTGCTACAAACGAAGTTCTTAATAAATACAAAGCTCAACAAAGAAAGTTAGCAGAGATTGAAGCACAAGAGATTGCTGAAGCTAAAGAGCTTTCTGAGAAATTAAACTCTACAAAATTAACTATTAAACATAAAATTGGTGCAAATGGACACTTAATTGGTTCTGTTACTAATAAAGAGATTAGTGAAGAGTTAAAAACTCAATTTGATATTGAACTTGATAAAAAAGCATTAACACTTAAATCAAAAATCAAAGCAGAAGGTATTTTTGAAGTTGATTGTAAATTAGGTCATGGAATTCATGGTACTTTAAAAGTGGATATTATAGGAGTTCAATAGTGTTTGACGCAACTACGATACTTGCATATAAAGGACAAGGACAAGCTGTAATTGGTGGAGATGGTCAAGTTACTTTTGGAAATACAGTTTTAAAAGGTAATGCTACAAAGATTAGAAGACTATATAAAGACCAAATACTAGCAGGATTTGCAGGAAGTACTGCAGATGCTTTTAATCTTTTTGATATGTTTGAAACTCATTTAGAGTCAACAAAGGGTGATTTACTTAAAGCTGTTGTTGCTTTTTCAAAAGAGTGGAGAAAAGATAAGGTTTTAAGAAGACTAGAAGCAATGATGATTGTTTTAAATAAAGACCATATTTTTATTCTTTCAGGAACTGGTGATGTTGTTGAACCAGAAGATGGAAGTATTGCTTCAATTGGAAGTGGTGGAAACTTTGCAATTTCAGCAGCACGTGCTTTAGCAAAACACTCTGAGCTTAAACCAGTTGATTTAGTAAAAGAGTCATTAATGATTGCTGGGGAACTTTGTATATATACAAATCAAAATATTAAAATATTAGAGATAGAGGATTAATATATAATGGATATGACACCTAAAGAGATTGTAAATTTTTTAGATGATTATGTAATTGGTCAAAACAATGCTAAAAAAACAATCGCATTGGCATTAAGAAACAGATATAGAAGAATGAAAGTTGAACCAGAACTTCAAGAAGAGATTATGCCAAAAAATATTCTAATGATTGGAAGTACTGGTGTAGGTAAAACTGAAATTGCTAGAAGACTTTCAAAAATGATGGGATTACCATTTATTAAAGTAGAAGCATCAAAATATACAGAAGTTGGTTTTGTAGGAAGAGATGTTGAGTCTATGGTTAGAGATTTAGTTTTTGAATCAATCAATTTAGTTACAAAAGAGTTTGAAGAAAAAATCAAAGATAAAATAGACCAAGAGATTAATAAACAAATTATTGAAATATTAGTTCCACCTTTACCTGAAAGTGCAACTGATAGTGCAAGAGAATCATTTATTAAAACATACAATAAGATGGAAGAAAAACTTCTTGCTGGTGAACTAGATGATAAAAAAATTGAAATAGAAGTTCCTAAAAAAGCTCATGTTGAAATTATTGATTCATCAATGCCTATGGATATGAGTTCTATGCAAGAAAGCTTAAATAAAATGCTTGGTGGACTTAATAAAGAGAAAATCAAAAAAGAAGTAACTATCAAAGATGCTAAAGTTTTATTAAAAGATGTTGCAAGTGAAAGTTTACTTGACCAAGAAGCAATTAAAATTGAAGCAATTAAAAGAGCAGAAAATGGTGGTATTATTTTCTTAGATGAGATTGATAAGATTGCAACAGGTTCAAAAGCTCAAAATCAAGACCCATCAAAAGAGGGTGTTCAAAGAGACTTACTTCCAATAGTTGAAGGAAGTTCAGTTCATACAAAATTTGGTCAAATTAAAACTGATCATATTTTGTTTATAGCTGCTGGAGCATTTCATGTTTCTAAACCTAGTGATTTATTACCAGAGTTACAAGGAAGATTCCCTTTAAGAGTTGAGTTAGAAAACTTAAATGAAGATGCACTTTATCAGATTTTAACAAATACTAAAAACTCACTACTTAGACAATATAAAGCATTACTTGCTGTTGAAGATGTTGAATTAGACTTTGATGATGAAGCAATTCATGCCTTTGCTAAGTATTCAGTTAGTGCAAATGAAAAAACAGAGGATATTGGAGCAAGAAGACTTCATACTGTAATTGAAAAAGTTATAGAAGATATCTCTTTTGAAGCAGATACAAAAGCAGGTGAAAAAATTATTATTACAAAAGAATTAGTTGAAGAGAAACTAGATGATATTGTAGATAATGAAGATACAGCGCGGTATATTTTATAAAATTTATTAAATATATTTTAAAAGTTTAACTTTATTTTTGATAAAATGAATTAAATTGTAAATTGGAGTAAGTCAATGAAAATCGTAACATTTAAAGAAATTGAAGAATCATTAATTGATAGTAAACATACAGTTGAGCATTTTCAAAGTGGTTGTAGTGGTGATGCTCAAGTGGCAATCTTGGATATAGATACTATATTTGATTTTGAAGAAAACAAACATGAGGCTTGTGGTGAAGAGTTTATCTCAATTGCTATTGTTGATGATGAAGGTGATTTTGATGCCTTTAAAAACTTTGGTATTGATTCTTGGATTAAAGGAAGTGACTTACAAGATTTAAACTCATTATTAAACTTAATTGAAAAAAGGCATTTCTCATAATAATTGATTCTCACTGTCACTTAGACAATAGCCAGTATTACGACGATATTGATGAAGTAATAGTTCGTGCACTAGAAAATGGAATTAAAGGTTTTTTAATTCCAGGTGCAGACTTAAATGACCTTCCAAGAGCTCAAAAATTAGCAGAAAAGTATGATGAAGTTTTTTTCTCAGCAGGTGTTCACCCTTATGATATAGAACAGTATGATAGAAAGGTTTTAGAAGAGTATATCTCACACCCTAAATGCATAGCAGTAGGTGAGTGTGGTTTAGACTATTTTAGACTTCCTGAAGATGAGACTGAGAAAAAAGAAAATGTACAGCTACAAAAAGAAGTATTTATTGATCAAATTGAGTTTGCAAAAAAAGTAAATAAACCTTTGATTGTACATATTAGAGAAGCTTCAAATGACTCTAGAATGATTTTAGAAGAGTATAATGCAAAAGAAGTTGGTGGAGTATTACACTGCTTTAATGCAAGTGAGCATTTATTGCCATTAGCTAAGCATAATTTCTATTTTGGAATAGGTGGCGTTTTAACATTTAAAAATGCTAGAAAACTAGTTGAAGTTTTACCAAAGATTCCATTAGAAAAACTTATTTTAGAGACAGATTGTCCATACTTAACTCCTCATCCTCATAGAGGAAAAAGAAATGAACCTTATTATACAACTTTTGTGGCACAGAAAGTTTCAGAGCTTTTAAATATGCCATTAGAAGAAGTGGAGAAGCTTACTGTAGATAATACTAAAGCATTATTTAAGCAGTTTTCTAAAATAATTTAGATAAAATATTACCTATTTCATAAAAATAGGATAATATTTGAATAAAGTTTTCTCTCTTATATTAGTTTTCTCACTATACTCTTACGCATCATTAATTGGTTCAAGTTATTCTCAAAGAGATTTACAAATCTTAGAAGAGTTAGATATAACACCTTCTTTTATTAGTGATTACAAACTTCAAAGAGTTTACTCTCAATACCAAAGTAAATACAACTCAAGCAGTTATGTAGAAAAATTAAATGAAGCCTCTTTATTTGTACCAAAAATCAAAGAAATTTTAAAAGAAGAGGGAATCCCTGACGTATTTATTTATATGGCAATGGCTGAATCAAACTTTACTATGGATGCAAAATCTAGAGTAAGAGCAACTGGTTTATGGCAATTTATGAGTGCAACGGGAAGAAGATATGGTTTAGAAAATGACTTATATGTAGATGAAAGAATGGATTTAATCAAGTCTACAAAAGCAGCAGCTGATTATTTAAATAGATTACATAGATTATTTGATAAGTGGTACTTAGCAGCAATTGCGTATAACTGTGGTGAAGGTAGAGTTATTGAGGCAATTACACGAGCTACAATTGACCTTTATGTAGAACAAAACCCAAAAATGAAATATGATAAGAGAATATTAGAGTATAGAAATACTATTAGAGCTTATCAAGAAAAAAGAGTTAGATTTAAAGAGATTAGAAAAATTTATAATGTGGTTAAAAAATGGGATACAAAGCCTGATATTAACGACTTACTAACTGTTCAAAATAAAATTAGTAGACAATATATTCCAAGTGAGAGTAGAAGCTATATTAGAAAAATTATCTCTTTAGCAATGATGAAATCTCAAAGTTTTATTAGAGATGAAGAAAACTCTCATCTTTTAAATATGGGGATTTCAACTACAGTTGCAACTGTTCCAGTAAAAGGTGGATTGCATTTAAGAAATATTGCAAACTCAATTGGAATGAGTTATGAAGAGTTATTAGAACTAAATAAACATATTAAACAATCAATTATTCCACCTACTAAAAAAGTATATGAGATAAATATTCCATATAGTAGATTAAGTAGATTCAATGAAGCAAAAGACAGTATTAAAGACACTAAGTTTTTAGTTCACATTGTAAGAAGTGGAGACACTTTATATGGTCTTTCAAGAAAATATAAAATTCCATACAGTCTTATTAAAGACTACAATAATTTAAAATCAAATATGCTTTCTTTAAAGCAAAAGATTATTTTGCCAATTCCTAAAGATATGTTAGGAAAAATTAAATTTTCAAATGATAGATATAGAACTGGTAAAAAGTATACTGTAAAGAGTGGAGACTCTTTATATTCTATTGCAAAAAGATATAAAATTAAAGTAGAAAAATTAAAAAGAGATAATAATCTAAAAACATCACTTTTAAGAATTGGAGATAAAATTGTTATCAGGTAAGTCAATAAAAACAACACTATTTTTAGGAGCTTGTGCATCTATTTTTTTAACAGGGTGTTCAACAAAAACTACATCAGGTTCATACATACCTTATTATGGAAAGACTGAAAAGAAGAAGACATTTAAGCCTTTAGGTGATCAAGAGATTAAAAACTCTAAGGCAATGCACCGTGCAACAATGAGACCTTATAAAGTTCATGGAAAATGGTATTACCCAACTTTAGCAAAGGTTGGAGATACTCAAAGAGGTATTGCATCTTGGTATGGACCAAACTTCCATGCAAAACTTACTTCAAATGGTGAGATGTATGATATGTATGCAATGACAGCAGCACATAAAACTTTACCAATGAACTCTATGGTAAAAGTAGACAACTTAGAAAATGGAAAGTCAGTAGTTGTAAGAATCAATGATAGAGGACCTTTTATTACTGGAAGAATTATTGACCTTTCAAATAAAGCGGCCCATGCAATTGATATGGTAGGAAAAGGTACTGCAAGTGTTAAAATTGAAGTATTAGGTTTTAATGCAAAGATTGCAACTACTAAAGAAGAGAAACAAGAAACAGCAACTGTTGGAAGATATTATGTTCAAGTTGGAGCTTTCAGCAGATTAGAGGGTGCAAAAATTACAAAAAGAAAGTTTGAGCTAATCCTTGAAGATGGATATAATGTTATAATTAAAAAAAGTGATTTAAATAGAGTTTGGATTAGTGGGTTTAGATCAGAGCAAGAAGCACAAGACTTTAAAGAAGCAAATGGTCTAAGTGGTGCACCAATTATTGCAAAATAGGAATATAGTATGACAGAGATAAATAGAAAAACAAAAGAAACAGATATTAAATGTAAAGTAGATACAAAAGGTAATGGAAAATCAAATATAAATACTGGCGTAGGTTTTTTTGACCATATGTTAGAAGCCTTATCCAAACACAGTGGAATTGATATTGATTTATCTTGTGATGGAGATTTACATATTGATGCTCACCATACGGTAGAGGATTGTGGTATTGTTTTAGGTAAAGCACTTAAAGAAGAAATTTTCCCTATTGAAAATGTAGAAAGATATGGAAATGCAACTGTAGTTATGGATGAAGCTGCAACTACATGTGCTTTAGATTTATCAAATAGACCTTTTTTAGTTTATGAAGTTAATTTAAGTGGAAAAGTAGGTGAGTTTGATGTAGAACTTGCAGAAGAGTTTTTCCATGCCTTAGTTATGAACTCAGGTCTTACATGTCATATTATAAATGAAAGAGGAAGAAATAAACACCACATTTTAGAAGCTAGTTTCAAAGCCTTTGCAGTTGCATTAAGAAGAGCAATGGCAAGAAATGAAAAACTAGGAGTTCCTAGTACAAAAGGTGTTTTATGATTGAGTTAATTGTTCTTGATGTTGATGGAACATTAACAAATGGACAAATAACATACACTAATAGTGGTGATGAACTTAAATCATTTGATGTTGCAGATGGTTTAGCAATTGCTACGTGGACAAAAAAACTTGGTAAAAAAGCAGCAATTATTACTGGAAGAAACTCTAAAATAGTTGAAACTAGAGCAAAAGATTTAAATATTACTCATCTTCATCAAGGTATTCACAATAAAGATGAAGTTTTAGAAAATATTTTAAAAGAAGAAAACCTTTCTTGGAATCAAGTTGCAGCTATTGGTGATGATTTAAATGACTATAAAATGCTTAAAAAAGCTGGTCTTTCATTTACTCCTGCAAATGGTTCAAAATATATTGAAGATGTAGTGAATATAAGATGTGAAGCGTATGGTGGAAGTGGTGCTGTAAAAGAGATGATTGAATATATCATTAAAGAAGATGGAATTGAAGAGGAATATGTAAACTCATGGTTATAAGAGCATTTGTTTTAATTCTTCTAGTTTTATCAGTAACTAGCTACTTTATACCAGTTGAAAATATAATTAAAAAAGACAATGAAGTAGAAACTCCTTTATTAGTATTTAATGATTCTACAATGTATACACTAACAACTGATAGTATGAATAGAATTGTTTATGCAAAAGAAGTTTATAGATTTGAAAAAAGAGATGTAATGCATGAAGGTGCATTAACTTTAAAAAACTTCGATAGTAAAAACAACTATGTGACAGATGTTTTATACTCTGATATTATTGTGAAAAGAGGAGATATCTATAAGTTCTTTAAAAATGTGAGATTTAAAAGAGAAGACTTTATCTCTTTAAATACAGATGAACTTTTTTATAATGCAAAAGAAGAGATTGTAACGAATACTCTTCCTTTTGATGGTAATTATTATAATAATACTATTAAAGGTGACAATTTATATTTAGATATGAAGAGTTATTTTATGAAATCAAATAATACACATTTTGAAATAGATATGAAGAATAAATAAAGGAATATGATTTAATGAAACTATTATTAAAACTAGCACTTGCTTCAACTTTAGTTTTTGCAAATGCAAATACAGAAAAACTTATTATAGATGCTAAAAATTTTGAAACAGATGATAAAAAGGGTATCTCTATTTTTACAGGTAATGTAAAACTAAAGATGGCAAAAGATAGGCTAAACGCAAATAAATTAGAAGTTTATATGAAACCAAAGTCTCAAGGACAAAATTTAGAGCCTTTAAAATATATTGCAACAGGAAATGTAAGTTTTACAATTTTTTCAAATGGTAAGCACTATAAAGGAAAAGGAAATAAAGTTATCTATGACCCAAAGAAACTAGAGTATACAGTTCTTGGAAAAGGTTATTTAAATGAAGTAACAGAAGATAGAAAACTTTATGGTGAGAAAATTTTCATTAATCAAGAAACAGGAAATGCTAAAGTTAGCGGAACAGATAATAAACCAGTTAGGTTTATTTTAAATATAGATAATAGTGGTAAAAAATAATGAAAATAGTAGATGCACAATTTTTAACTTCAGCACAAAGTATAACAGACTCTCCAGCTCCTGATAGAGCAGAGGTTGCCTTTTTAGGTAGATCTAATGTTGGTAAATCTTCATTATTAAATACTTTAACAAACAGAAAAGGTTTAGCAAAATCTTCTTCAACACCAGGAAAAACTCAACTTATTAACTATTTTGAGATTAAATTTAAAACAGGTAATGAAGAGTTGCCATATCTTTATGCAAGATTTGTAGACTTACCAGGTTTTGGTTATGCAAAGGTATCAAAAAGTTTAAAAAGAGACTGGAATAAAAACTTAACTGGATACTTAGAAGAAAGACCATGTTTGCAAATTTTTGTTCATTTAGTTGATGCTAGACATACTGATTTAGCTATTGATAAAAATGTTGATGAGTTTTTAGGAACAATTAAAAGAGGGGATCAAATTATTATTCATGCTTTTACTAAAATTGATAAGTTAAAGCAAAATGATTTACAAAAGCTAAAAAGAGCTTACCCTGATGGAATCTTTGTTTCAAACTTGAAAAAAAGAGGTTTAGAGCAACTTCAAAATAAAATTACAGGATATCTATTTGGAAATTAAATTTTTTAAACCTGATGTTACTCATATTGCCACAATGCAAGCTCTTGTAAAAGAAGAGGTTGAAAATGGAAATATTCTTTTACGAACAGAAGATGAAATGGCTAATACTATTAGAGCATATACTGTTGTAGAAGTAGACGGAGTAATGGCAGGATTTACAGCTTTACATATTCACTCTGCAAGATTAGCAGAAGTTAGAAGTTTAGTTGTATCTAAAAATTTTAGAGGCTTAAAACTAGGGCAAAAACTTGTTCAAGCCTGTATAGAAGAGGGTAGAAAATATAAGCTACAACAAATACTTTCTTTAACTTATGAAGAAGGTTTTTTCAAAAGTCTAGGTTTTGTAACTATTGAAAAAGAAGATATTCCTGAACATAAAATCTGGGCAGATTGTATTAGATGTAAACACTTCCCTGTATGTAATGAAATAGCAATGGTTTATGACCTATGAAAAAAATACTGTTTTTAATATTTGGCCTTAGTGTTATTTTATTAAAAGCAGACACTTCTGTTCTAAATAAAACTGATTTAGTAAAGCTTACAAAAGAAGAAAAACTTTTCTTAATCGAAAAAGAGATTAGATGTGTTGCAACTAAAAATTGGCCACCTTTTAATTTTGAAGAAAATGGACAGCTTATTGGTATCTCACACGATTTTTGGCAACTAATAAAGAATAAAACACTTATTGACTCTAAATGTAAGCCTGTAAATAGCTTTCAAGAGGCTATGGAGCTTATAAAAGACAAAAGTGCAGATGTAGCTTTGTCTTCAGCTGTAACGGAAAATAAACTCTATTATGGAAGGTTTTCTAAGCCTTATGTCTCTTACCCAATTGCAATTGCTACAACTTTAGATAAACAATATATTTCAAATACTGAATCTTTAAACAACAAAAAAGTAGCAGTAGGTAAATTTTATAGTACTTATCAAATCTTAAAAAGTAAATATCCAAAGATAGAGTTTGTTGAAGTAGATGATAATATCGAAGCCTTAAAACTTTTATCAAGGGGTGAAGTTTATGCTGTAGTTGATATTTTACCTGTATTGTCTCTTATTATTGCAGATTATGGGTTTAAAAATATCAAGATAAGTGGAACAACTGAGTTTAACTTTGATGTTAGATTTATGGTTAGAAGTGATTATGAAAAGCTAATTCCTATCATAAATAAAGGAATAGAATCAATTACTCAAAAAGAATCAAGTGAGATTAAAAATAGATGGCTTTCTGTTAGACTTGAAAGTGTAGTTGATTTTTCGAGATTCTGGGAAATAGGCTTTATTGGTCTTTTAGTTCTTGTTATTTTATTTTATAGACAATATATTTTAAATAGACATAATAAAAAGCTTCAAGAGGCAAATGAAGAGATTGAAAAGAAAACAAAAGAGTTAGAATCTAAAACAAATCAATTAGCAAAACAAAAAGAGCTTTTTGAAAAGATATATCATGAGTCTACAGATGGTATTTTTCTAATGCTTTTAGATACAAAAGAGATTATTGATTGTAATGATGCCACATTAAAAGTTTTAAAGTATAAAAATAAACAAGAGTTTCTAGGTTTAGGAATTGCAGACTTATTTCCTACAAAACAGCCAAGTGGTTTATCTTCTGTTTTTAATATCTATAAAATGCTTGATACTGCTATTGAAAAGGGTTCAAACTCTTTTGAGTTTGTATTTAAAAATAAAAGAAATAAAAATATTTGGCTTGAAGTTGTTTTAACAACAATTACAATTGATGATAAGAACTTAATACATGTTGTTTTAAGAGATATTGATAAAAGAAAAGAGATGGAAGAAGAGTTAAATATTTTAACTCATAATCTAGAAGATAAGGTAAAACAAGAAGTTAAGAAAAACGAAGAGAAAACAAAGCAGCTATTACAACAAAGCAGACTTGCTCAAATGGGTGAAATGATTTCTATGATAGCCCACCAATGGAGACAGCCTTTAACAGCTATTTCTGCAACTACAAACAACTTATTACTTAGAATGATGATAAAAGATAGACCAAATGATGATGAGCTAAAAAGAGAAATCTCTTTAATCTCTGATTATTCTCAACACTTATCAAATACTATTGATGATTTTAGAAACTTCTTTAAAAGTGATAAACAAAAGACGAATACAACTTTAGAGAATATTGTTTCAAACTCTATTAATATAGTTAGAAACTCTTTAGAAGGAAATAATATTAAACTTACAGTTGATTTTGATTGTTATGAGTCTATTAATGTTTTTGCTTCTGAAGTAAATCAAGTTATTTTAAACCTAATTAAAAATGCTGAAGATGCTATTTTAGAAAACAAAATATCAAATGGAGAGATTAAGATATCAACTTCTTGCGAAGATGAGTTTTGTTATATAGAGATTAGTGATAATGGTGGAGGAATTCCAGCTAATATTATGGAAAAAGTATTTGACCCATACTTTTCTACTAAAAAGTCTAAAGAGGGAACAGGTTTAGGTCTTTATATGAGTAAGATAATCATCAATGACCATTGTAAAGGTCAACTATCTATAAAAAACAATTCTGAAGGAGCTGTTTTTACAGTTAAAATTCCATTGTCTTAAAAGTGATTTTCTTTTAATATAAAAGAATATATAATCAAAAAAAATATTATTAAAAATATAATTGATTATAAAGGTTAAGCTGTGGAAATCTCACTTGATACACAAATGTTTTCTCAAACAACTTATTCAAAGAAAGAGAAAACTACTTCTGAAGACTCTTTTTCTTCATATTTAAAAACTACTCAAGAAATCTCTTCTAATATGTCAGAAGAAGAACAAAAACAGTTTGAAGAGAAAAATGCACTTGGAATCCAACGATACAATACTTGGTTTAAAAATGGTGAAGAACACTATTTTGATGGTACAGTTTTGCAAAGAGATGAAAATCTAAGAAATGATTTTATAGAGTATTTATCAGGAATGGATGACCGTGAATTTATGATGTTAAACGTTAATCTTTGGTCTTCTTTTTCTAGTGGATTAGTAGAAGATGAAAATGGAAAAATAGTTCCTGGAAATCATCCTAAAAATGTAAAAGAAGAGTTTGCTTCTTTGGGTTCTATTAAAAACTACTTTGAAGATGAAATAGATACCTTGGAACAAAATGCACAAAAGTTTGGAGGAGACACAAGTGCTATGATTAATCTTCTTTCAGATGTATTATCTTTTTTCAAAGGTAATAGTGTAGAAGATGATACTAGTTCAAGCAAAGAAAAAACATCAAAAAAAGAAGAAGAGAATATTGAAGAAACAAAAGCATTATATGAAGATATCTTATCTCTTTTAAAAACAGGCTTTACTACTTCTGAACTTGAAGTAATTGAAAAACTTTTAATAGAGTTAAAAGAAAAAATCAAAGAGGGTAATTACTCTAAGAGTGAAGTAGAAGAGATGTTAAGTAATGCAGAAAAAGAGATTGCAAAACTGCAAAAAAGAGTTAGCGGTGAAGTTGTTATAAAAAACAATGAAAATAGTTTAAGCAGTGAAGAAAACTCTTTAGATGAAGACTCAAAAAACTTTCTTCAAAGAATACAAAAAGCAATGAAAACAATTGATACTTTAGCACTTTCTAAAGATATAAGAGAAGATAGTGCTAAAGAGTCTGAAATTTTGCAGATGATAAGCCAGTTTAAACAATAATCTTTTTTACATGCTTTTTGATAATTACTGGAACAAAAAACATTGATACAACATAAGACATCAATGTTCCTCCAATAAGTGCAACCCCTAAGCCTCCAAATACTGCATCTGTTGCAAGTAAAGTTGAGGCAAATACCATTGTTAAAACAGTTAGAATAATAGGTTTTGATCTTGTCGCAGTAGCCCGTGCTATTGCTTCATTTATACTAAGACCTTTTTCTTCTACTAACTGTTTAGAAAAATCAATTATAAGTGTTGAATTTCTTGAGTTAATTCCTATAAGACCAATAAATCCAATCAAAGAAGTTGCAGTTAAATAGAAAGTATCTGTTGTTATAACATCCATTATAATATGAGCAAAGATAACTCCAATAATAGAGACAAAAGAGGCTAGTACAATTCCACCAGAAAGGGCAAAGCTTTTGTAGTAAACAACCATTAAAAAGAAGATTAATACTAAAGCTATAATAAATGCTCCACCTAAATCAATAAAAGTATCTATAGTTACTTTTAACTCTCCATCCCAGACAAGCTTGAATTTTTCTTTTGTTAATTTGTGAGTAAATTCTAGGTTTAGTATATCTGCTTTTGTAACTTCATAGTTGTCATCAAAGTCTTTTAAAAACTGTGTTCTAGCATCTAAAAGAGGGTATATTTGGCTATCTTTATTTGTTTCAGCAATTACATTAATCATTTTAGCAAGGTTCTTAGAAGTTAGTGTTGCTTCTTTTTCTACTTCTTTAATACTTACTAGTTCACTAAGTGGTACTTTAAAGCCATGTTTATTTATAAGTTTTAATTTTGAAAACTGCTCTAAGATAGCTTCTTTGCTATTTTCATTAAAAACTCTATTATTATCAAGTCTTAAAAATATAGGTATCTGACTTTGTTTATCTTCTTCATTTACAACAGCAACTTCTAAACCTTCAAAGCTTAAATATAGAGTGTTTTTTACTTGTTCTAAAGAAAGGGCACTTTGAATTATCTTATTATTATCTAGGCTTACTTCAAACTTATTATATAAATCATCAGCCATGACATCAACATCCACTAAAGTCTCTTGATTTTCTAAAACTTTAGCAACTTTTTGTGCAAACTCCCGTCTATTTTCAAAAGAGTTTCCTCCATAGATTTCAGCAACAATAGAGGCTAAAACTGGTGGTCCAGCAGGTAGTTCTATAAGTTTGATATTTGCGTCATATTTTGAACACTGATTTTGAAGTTCTTTCCTAATATCACTTACAAAATTGTAGCTTTGTATATTTCTATTTGAGGCTTTTTTTATATTTACCATTATCTCTGCTTGAGATTGCTTGTCTTTTAAAGCACTTTGTTTAACAAGAGCTGCAAAATCTAAAGGTTGACCTTCTCCTATAAAAACAGAGACATTTGTTACAAGCTCTTTATTTATAAGTATCTTAGAAATACAAGATGTAACTTCTTTTGTTTGTTTTGTTGAAGAGCCATCTTTTAAATCAACATATACCGAAAAAGTATCTGAGTCTTTACTTGGAAGCATTTTAGCTTTTGTGATTTCTGTAGGAAAGGTTAAAATACTTAAAATAAAAAGTCCTAAGGTTATTGCATAAACAACAATAGATTTAGAAGGATTTTCAAGTATATTATAAATAAATTTTTCTAATTTCATCATCTAAATCCTTACAGAAACTTTTTAACTAAATATGGTGTAAACACATATGCAACAATCAATGATACTACAAGTGCAATAGGAACAAAAACAGGAAGAGGGTGCATAAACTGTCCCATCATTCCTCCCACAAAAAACATAGGAATAAAAGTCATGATAATAGCTACCGTTGCAACATTTGTTGCATTTCCAATCTCATTTGTAGCATTTATTGATAAGGCTTTTATATCAAGCTTTTCTTTATCTTCTTTTTTGTGTCTAACTATGTTTTCTATTACAATAATAGCAGCATCTACAAGCATACCAAGACTTACAATTAGAGCAAACAGTGTGATTCTATTTATGGTTTCATCTAATAAAAAGCCTACAAATAAAGTTAGAGATAAAATCATTGGCACAAGTAATGAAACTATCATTGCTTCTTTTACTCCAAGTGTAAAGATAAGTAAAATAGCAATAATTAAAATAGAGATAAGTAAGTTCTGAACTAAAGAGTTTACAGCATTGTTTGCTGTATATCCATCATCTCTTGTTATGACATATTTTATACCTTTTTTTGCTAACTCATCTTTTTTAGTTTCCATGTAAGAGAATATCTTTTCATTTATAGTAACGGAGTTTGAACCTTTTAGTTTTGAAACTGTAAGAGTTGTTTGAAAAATACCATCTTTTAACTCTTTTGTATAAAGTATTGCTTCTTTTTTATTTTGTATATCATATGATTTTTCAATATTTGCAACATCTTTTAAATAGACAGCCACACCATAGTTATATGAGATAATTATGTTTTCTAAATCCTCTTTTGACTCTATTGCATTTTTGATATTTAAAATTGTTAAATCATTTTGCAAGTTGTCACTTTTTATGCTTGGCATTGTATGAGCTAAGGCTTTTATTCTATTTACAATTTGTCCTATAGTTAGGTTATATTGTGAAAGTTTATTTGCATCAATTTGTACATTGTATTGATCTTTTTTCTCTCCTTTTAAATCAACTAAGGCTACATTTTCAATCTTGTTTATCTCATGGCCTAATTTACTTACTTCATTGTAAAGTTCTGCTTGACTTAAAATCTTATCATTTGTATAAAAAGCAAGGGTTGCAATAGGAATATCTGTATCAATATCCATTGTTTTAACTATCGGAGGTAAAGCCCCCGTAGGTAGCATATCTATGTTTTTCATGATTTGGTCATATAGCTTTAGGTTTGATTCTTCTTTATCTTCTCCAATATAGTATTGAACTTGTACTATTCCTACTGAGTCTTTTGCATATGAATAAATATATTCAACCCCTTTGATTTCTCTAATTTTCTTTTCCAGTGGTTCTATTATTACCTTTTGTATTTCATTAGGTTTTGCTCCTGGAAGTGCAACTATAACTGCTCCTCCACTAACTTTTATTTGAGGGTTCTCTTCTCTTGGCATAAACTCTAAAGAGATAAATCCTAGTATAAGTATAAAGATTGATAAAATAAGTGTAAGAGGATGTTCTATAAAAGTTTTTGCTAGTTTCCCTGCAATATTTAAATTATCATTCATTATTTAGCTCCAAATATACCTTTGTATACATTCCTGGATAGATTTGTTTATCTTTTTTATCAAATGAAAGTTTTATGATAAAAGAGTGAGTCATACTGTTTGTATCTGGAATTATAGAAGTTACAACACCTGTTGTTTGAAGGTTGATTGATTCTATATTAATCTTTGCCTTAGTTCCTATTTTAACTACTTGTAAAGCTGATTCTGCGATTGAAGATTTTATTTTTAAAGAGTCTAAATCTGTAAGAATAAAAGCAGGCATAGAGGGTACTGCTATCTCTCCTTGTTTAATACTTTTTTTAATGATTAAACCATTATTTGGAGCTTTTATCTTTAAATAATCATACTGTTTTAGAACTTCTTTTACCTTCGCTTTTGCAATACTCAATTGACTTTTTGTATTTTTAAATTTAAGTTCTAATTGCTCTAAATCATATTTTGATACTAAATCTTTTTTATATAATCTTTCATATCTTTCATAGTTTAGTTTTATATTTTCAAGACTATTTTCTAAGATTTGTTTATTAAATAGAGCTTCTTTTTTTAGACTATCAATATTTGAAGAGTCTATTTCATAAAGAGTTTGTCCTTTTTTTACGAAGTCTCCTTCTTTTACATTTACTTTTTTAATTAAACCCATAAACTTACTTGTAATCACTTTTTCATTGTCTGAAATGACTGTACCACTTATTTCAAGTGCTTGTAGATTTATAATCAGTAAAATAGTTAATATTAGTATCTTTTTCATTTGTTCCCTTTAAATAAGTCATTTCCTAAAGCTAGATTAAATTGTGCCATAGCAAGTGAGTTTTCATATTTTGATAAAATTAATTCAGCTTCATTTTGTCTATAAATAGCTTCTTGTTTAAGTAGTTCAGACATAGAGATTAGTTTATTCTTGTACATTAGTTTTGATTGTTCTAAAACTTCATATGCTAACTCTTTTGCTTTTAGCTTCTCTTCTAGTACTTTACTTTTTGCATTTAGATTTAGTTTTGCTTTTTTTACTTCTAATTTAATACTATCTTCTAACTCTTTTTTTTGAAGAAGTGATTTTTTATATTCTAGTTTACTTTTTTGTAAGTCATGTTCTCTTGTTTCATCAAAAATTGTAAATTTAACTCCAACAAGAGCCATGTAGTAATCTTTCTCATCCTTTGAAGTGATTTTATTGTCATTAAATCCATATTCGACATATGAATAAACAGATGGATAATATGAGGCTTTATTTAATTCAATATTCTTTTTATAAAGGTTATTTGTAGTTTTTAGTATTTTTATTTCATCTCTTTTTTCTAAAGCAGAAGAAGTATCTATATTTTTATTTATCTCATATTTTTTAAGTTTTTTTACATCTGTTATATTTTCAATTCCGCTTAAAAAACTAAGATAAGCTAATGATAATTCAAAATTGTTTTTTGCTTGAATAAAACTACTTTGTGTATTTAGTCTTTTAACTTGGGCTTGTTTTTTGTCAATCTTTGTTACAAGTCCCTCTTTATAAAACTCACTTGCAGTATCTTCATATTTTTTTACTGCAATCAAGGCATTTTTAGAAGCTTCTAAAAACTCTTTTGCAACAACTGCATTATTATAAGCTTTTAAAACCTCTAGTGATAAATAGTTTATATCTATATTTAGTTTTATTTGCTCTGCTTTTTTTTGTAAAGATAAAATGTCCTCTTGACTTGATAGTTTAAAACCTGTAAATAAAGGAATAGAGTAGGTAAGTTTTGTATTAAAGTTTTTTCTACTATCTGGATAGTTTAAGTCTTCAGGTTCAGTTGTGATTGCTTGTCCAAATTGCGAAAATCCAAAGTCCTCAAAGGTAGCTTCTCTTGATGAAAGTTTAGAGTTAAACACATGACCAGCATGGTTTGTTTTACTTGCTTCATGTATTAAGTCAATATTTCCATAAGAGAAAGATTTTACTTTTTTTAACTCTTCATTTTTTTGTTTTATTTCTATTTCTTGCTGTTTGATTTTCTTACTATATTCAATAGTAGAACTTAATGCTTTTTCAAAGCTAATTGTTTGAGAAAAACCAAATGTTGATAGTAATAATATATATAATATCAACTTATGCATATATGCTCCTGGAGTTTATTTAATGGGATTATACATTAAAAAATTTAATAAAACAACTATAAGAAAAATTTATCTATATTTATCTTCAGTTTTTTTAGTCAAGAGTGCTAAAAGTAACACAACAATAGCAATAACTATAAAGCTTATAATTTCATTCTGTAAGTTTTCCATTTAATTAAATCCTTTTATTTATAGTATAATATTTTTCATAAATTTAAAAGGATAAGTATGTATTTAAAAGATTCAAATAGTTTTGAACAAAACCATATTCCTAAAACGGACAAAGCTAGTATCGCAGTTTTAACACCAAATGAAGATAAAGACTTTATTGTTAGAAAAATAGTTTTAAAAAGTGGTGGCTCAATGCCAAATCATACAAATATAATACAACATCAACAGTTTGTTTTAAGTGGTGAGGCAAAAGTAGTTGTAGGAACTGAAGAGTATAAAGCAAAGAAGGGTGACTTTATTTATATTCCAGCAGGAGTTGAACATTACTATGAAGCCTGTTATGGAAGTGATTATGAATTTTTATGTATGATTACTACTAAAGAAGATGAAATAACTTTCATATAAAATAACTTTTTTTTTATTACTTATTTATAAGGAAGAAGTATATACCATAATATAACATTATTATAAAAGATTATATTATGGTTAAGTTACTTTCTATTTTACTTTTTCTTTCTACTATTTTGTTTTCTAAAACTATCTTCAATGATAAAGAACTAAAATATATAGATAATAAGAAATATATAACTGTTTCTAATGAGTTTGATTATGAACCTTATGATTTTAATCGAAATGGCAAACCATCAGGATACTCAATTGACCTATTGGAACTTATATTAAAAAACACAGGGCTTAAAATTAAATATTCAACAAAGCCTTGGACTCAATTGTTAGAAGATTTATACAGTGGAAAGCTAGATATTATTCATACTATTTATAAAACTAAAGAAAGAGAAAAAACAATGTCTTTTTCTACAGGTTATTCTAAGGTTATTCAAAGTTATATAATTAGAAAAGATGAAAAAGATATTGATAATATAAACAACCTTTTTGGTAAAAAAGTAGGTGTTTCAAAAGGTTGGGTTGAAGTAGAGTTTTTTAAAAAATTTCCTCAAATTAAAATGGTATTTTACAAAAATATTGAAGAAAAGCTAAATGCCTTAAGTATTGGAGAAATTGATGCAATAATAGATAGTAATAAAGTTATTAATTATTATATAAAGAAGTATGGATACACTAATTTAAAAACTTCAGATCCAGTTAAAAATCTATATGGTTCAAGGCTTAATGATAATCATTATGCTGCACTTAAAGATAATTCTATTTTAATTTCAATAATAAATAAAGCTTATGACAATACTTCAATTGAAAAAATTGAAGCATTAAATAAGAAATGGTTTGGTGAAATGCTTGCTTCAAATGTTATTTTTAATGAAAAAGAACAAGAGTACTTAGATAGGAAAAAGAGTATAAATCTATGTATTGACCCAGATTGGTTACCTTATGAAAGTTTTGATAAAAGGGGTAATCATATTGGTCTTAGTGCTGATTATTTTAAACTTTTTTCACAAAAATCTGGATTAAAGTTTAACACTATAAAAACAGACTCTTGGAGTCAATCTTTAGAATATATGAAGAATAAAAAGTGTGATATGGTTTCTTTTATAACTCATACAAAAGAGAGAGAAAAATTTTTCAATTTTACATCTTCATATTTAAAAATACCAATTGTAATTGCAACAAAATTAGATATTTCATTTATTAATAACTTTGAAATGTTAGAAAACAGAAAAGTAGCAATTGTAAAAGGTTATGGAATAGCAAAGAGTTTATTAAAAAAATATCCTAAGCTAAATTTAGAATATGTTGATAACATTTCAAAAGGTTTAGAGTTAGTATCAAAAGGAGAAGTTTTTGGATATGTAGACTCTTTTGCAACTATCAGTTATGCTCTTCAATCAAAACAAAAAACTAAGCTAAAAATAGCTGGTGAAGCTGATATATATTGGGAATTAAGTTCTGGTGTAAGAAAAGATGAGCCTATTTTAGTTGATATTATAGAAAAACTAATAAATAGTGTTAGTGTAGAGCAAAAACAGAAAATACTTAATAATTGGATTATTATAAAATATGAGAAAACTATTGATTACAGCTTGATATGGGAAATCCTTTTATTTTTTTCTGTGATTCTTTTATTTTTTATTTACAAACAGTACCTAATGAAAAAATCTATTAATGAGTTTTCTCAATTAATTGATTCTACGATGGAAGCAATATTAATTTTTAAAGAAGATATGTTAGTAGATTCAAATCAAAGTGCGGTAAATATCTTTGCTTATCTTGATAAGAAAGATATGAAAGGTATGGTTTTTGATAATTTTATTTCAAGAGAATCAAAAAAGTTAGTATATAAAGAAAGAGATAATTTAGAAGATAATATTGAGCTATTAGCACAAAGAAAAGATGGAAGTAAGTTTCATGCTTTATTTAGAAACTCAAAATTAAAAGATAAGAATATTAGAATAATAAGTGTAATTGATATAACACATGTTAAACAATTAGAATCTCAAACAAAACAAGCACAAATGGGAGAAATGATAGAAAATATAGCTCATCAATGGAGACAGCCTTTAAGTACAATTTCTACTATCTCTTCAGGTCTTAGTTTGAATATAGATTTAGGAAATAAACCTGAATATAATGTAATATCAGAGGATATGAATCGTATCCTTAGTACTACAAAATATTTATCAAATACAATTGAAACTTTTAGAAACTTTTTAAAAGAGGAAAAAGAGAAAAAAGAGGTTGTTTTACAAGATAGATTAAACTTAGTAATTAGTATTGTAAGTGATTCATTAAAGAGTAGATATATTCAATTAAAAAATAATATAGATAATGAAAAATTTATCTTTACTACAATAGTAGGAGAGTTAGATCAAGTGCTTATAAATATAATAAATAATGCGAAGGATGCAATTAAAGAAAATGATATAAAAGAGCCATGGATAGAGTTAAACTTAGAGAAAAAAGAGAAATGCTTTTTACTAACTATTGAAGATAATGCAAAGGGAATTCCTGAAAAGATAATTGATAAAATTTTTGATCCATATTTTACAACAAAACATAAATCACAAGGTACAGGTTTAGGATTACATATGAGTTATAAAATTGTTACTGAGAGTTTAAAGGGAAAACTTTATGTAGAGAATACAAAAAATGGTGCAAAGTTCTCTATAGAAATACCTTACACCTTTGTTGAATAAGTCACTTAAAGGACTGGGCGAGATTTCCAATAATCAATGCCCATCCATCAATTACAATAAAGAAAATTATCTTTATGGGCAGAGAAATCATAACAGGTGGAAGCATCATCATACCCAAGGACATTAAAATAGATGCTACAATAATATCAATTACTAAGAAAGGTAAGAAGATTAAGAAACCTATTTCAAATGCTGTCTTAAGCTCACTTACAATAAATGCAGGCATTAAAAGAGTTAATGGCACATCGTCAATATTTTTAGGGTTTTCTTCTTTTTTTATTCTATAAAATAGTGCTAAATCTTTCTCTCTAGTATTTTTAATCATAAACTCTTTGAAAGGTTTAACTCCATTTTCAAAAGCTACTTCATAACCTATTTTTTCATCCATATATGGAACAATAGCATCATCCCAAGATTTTTTAAAATATGGCTCCATAATAAAAATTGTTAAAATTAAAGATAATGAAATGATAATTTGATTAGGAGGTGTTTGCTGTAGTCCTAATGCTTGTCTAAGTAATGAAAAAACAATAATCAGTCTTGTAAAGCTTGTAACCATTAAAAGTAAAGTAGGGGCTAAAACTAAAAGAGTTAAGATAATAGCAATGTTGATTGTTTTAACAAATTGTGCTGGTTCTTCTAGTGCTGCAATAGAAAGATTAATAACAGGTGGTGCAGCTTCTTCTTGTGCAAAAAGTAATGAAATAGAAAAAATTAATAAACTAAATATTAGTTTCAAATATCGTCCTCAAATAAAATAAGAAATTACTATATCGAAAAAGTTATTAAATCTCCAAGATATGCTTATTTTGGGTCTTTTATATAACCAAACTCATATAGCTTTTTATAAATATTTTTAACTAAAAAACCAGCTGCACTTCCACCATGCCCACCATGTTCAACAATTACTGTAACAACATATTTTTTGTCACCTTTAAATGGTCCATAACCTGTAATCCAAGCATGAGATCTATGGTAGTATTCTAGTTCACTCTCTTTCATTCTTTTTTTCTCAGATTGAGGGATAGTTACAACTTGTGCAGTTCCTGTTTTTCCAGCCATAGTAATAATACTATTTCTTGAATATCTGTATAAAGTTCCTTTTTTATGGTTATTTACTTCATACATTCCTTTTCTAATAAGTTCAAGATGTTTTTCATCGTGAGGAATCTCTAAAGGTTCTTCATAACTATCTTTTGAGAAGTGCGGTTTAGGAAGTTTTCCTGTTGCTAAAAATGCTGTATATCTAGCAATTTGCATTGGTGTTGTAAGCATTTCTCCTTGACCAATTGAAGTAATTACCGTCTCTCCTACATACCAAGGAAGATTATGTCTTTGTTGTTTCCACTCTTTATTTGGATTTGTTCCATAGTGTTCATTATCTAAATCAATACCAGTCTTTTGTCCAATACCATATTTAGCAAGTGTTTCAGAAATATTATTTATTCCTATTTTTAGGCTTCCTTTATAGAAAAAGTCATCACAACTCTCTCTAATTGCTTTAGAGAAACCAACTTTTCCATGTCCTCTTTGTTTCCAACATCTAAAGTTTCTTTTTCCTAAAGTAATAGCTCCTGTATCAAAAACAGTATAACTTGGTTTAATTCCATTTTCTAAGAAAGATAAGGCAACACCCATTTTTATAACAGAACCAGGAGGATATTTACCATTAATCAGTTTATTTGTGAAAGGGTGGTTAAAGTCATTTCTCATTTTATTCCACTCTTTTACTGAAATACCATCAACAAAGATATTATTATCAAACTCAGGGAAAGACCCAGCAGTAAGAAGTTCTCCTGTTTGAGCATCCATTACTACAACTGCTCCACCTTTTCCTGGGAAGTTTTCTTGGATATATTTTTGAAGTTCAATATCAATTGAGATAGTAAGGTCATTATCACTTGATGGTTTTTCTTCTTCTAATACTTCAAGCTCTTTATTTAGTGCATTTACTTTTAGATTTTTAAACCCAAGTTCCCCTTGAAGTTTATCATTATAATATTTTTCAAGACCAATTTTCCCAATAATACCACTATGTTTTGAGAAAGGATTTCTTTCAATATCTAATCTTGAAGCTTTACCTACATATCCAATAATATGTGAAGCATTTTGTTTATAAGGATAAACTCTTTTTACCTCAGATTTAATTTGTATATCATCAAGGGAGTTAAACAGAGTATATTTTTTAAAGAATTTATCATAAGGAATATATTTTACAACCTTTACAAAGTCATGTTTATATGGTGAATCTGTTTTTTTATACTCTTTATACAGCTTTTCTTTTTCATATTCTGGGAAGTGTTTATTTATTAGAGTAATTAGTTTTTCTAATCTTTCTTTATTTTTATATGACCTTAAGTGAGGTTTTAAATTAATTGAGAAACCAAGCTTATTCATAGCTAAGGCTTTTCCATTTCTATCTTTTATAATCCCTCTATTTGGAACTTCATATACTTTTTTAATATAGTTTCTTTTTGATAGTTCTTCATAATAAGTATTTGATTTGATACTTAGAAAATATACCCTTGCAAGTAAAGTCAGTAATACAACAAGAATAAAAATAAATATCAATTTTAATCTAATCAAATGAACACTCCAAAGATTATTAAGTCAACAACTAAATTTAAAAGCAAAATAAAGTTTAGTTGAATGCTCATTTCATTATTTAATGTCCATAAAAACACTAAACCACAATAAAAAACTACTAAATAAACATAAAGGTTAGTTCCATCAACTGACAATACTCTTGATACATAGGGAATAACAAAGGCATAAATAAAAAAGCAAAGTAGAATTACAGAAAAGGGCTTAAATCCATTGTTTATCTCAATTATAACGGTTGTGATTCCAAGGAAAAATAGGGTGTAGTTGTAGTTTTTTTCCATACAAACATAAAAGGCAATAAATACTATACCCAGTAACATTATTGGAAAAAAGTATATAGATGAAACTGTATTAACAATCAATGCAAAAATACAAAATAAAAATATATAAAAAGGATTGTCTAGGTTGTTGATTTTCATTAGTAATATAGTTCTTCGTTTTTAAGGGATTATATTAAAACTATACTTACATAAATATCAAATTGTATCATTTGTTTTTTCAGAGTCTCTTTTTTTTCTTTCAAGAGCTGTTAAGTCATAAATAAAAGCAAAAATCTCAGATACTGCTTTATACATACTAGGAGGAATCTCTTTTTCTATATCAATAGCAGATAGAAGCTCAATAAGGTCTTCATCTTTTTTTATTGGTATATCATTATCTTGGGCAATTTTAATAATATTATTAGCAATTTCTCCTTTACCTTTAGCAACTATTTTAGGAGCATTATCTACTTCAATATCATACTCTAAGGCAACAGCTTTTTTTATCTCTCTTTCATTCATTTTATGCCTTTATATCTACCCCAAATCCAAGATTTATATTTTGATTATAAACATCAGTTTTTTTTACTTCTTCTTTTTTATCTTTATCAAAATCTAAAATATGAATATTCACAGGAATTAATTCAACAGAGTTCATAGCTCTTTTTAATTTGAAAATATTCTCTTTGATATCTTCTTTAAAATGATCTTTTGTTGCATAGATTGTTAAGTCAAGTTTATTTTTATCATAAAGTCCAAGTAAAAGCTTTGTTTCTCCAAACTCTTTTAGGTTTAGATTTATCTCACAATAAAACTTTTCATCTTTTCCTTCTTTCATGGAAATAGAACCATCTTCTAACATATCCCAAATAAAAGGTATATATACACTATTGCTATTTGAAACTAGCGATAAAAGTTGGTGATACTCTATTTGAGTTAGTACTTTATCAACTTGCTTTGCTGTATCACTTGCTTTTGGGTCAGTTGTATTTGTTGATAGTTCTTCTTGCACCTTTAACAAAATAGCTTTCATATCATTTTGTAAGTTTGCATTTGCACCTTTGGGATTTTCACCTCTATTTAGAGTTTGTATAAAGTTTTGTGCTGTTTGTTCAAGTTTTACTAAGGCTTTATCTATTTTTTCAAAGCTTGCTTGGTTTGTATTCCCTTGGTTTAGTTGTGCAACAGTTGTTTTTAAATCCTTTAATAAAGTTTCAATATTTGATGTTAAATTGTTAATAGTAGGCTTTAAATTTAAAGAATCCATATTTTTGTTTTGAAGTAGATTATCTATTTGATTTAATAAAACTTGTTTATTGGGAATGTTTTTATCTAAAATAAGCTCATTTTTTAAATTTTGTAAGATCTCTTTTACTTGAGTTAATGCTTCATTTTTTACTTGATTTGTTTGAAGTTGAGTTGCTAAGTTTTGTAAACTATTTACAATCTTATCAGGATTAACTACTTGTTTGTTCTGTAAAGAGACAATTACTTCTTTTAATGTAGCTAAGGTTTCACTTGCTTGGTTTGGAACAGCTTTTAAAGTAGAAGTATTTATATTTGTATTAAGTTCTTTACTTTGAAGTAAATTATTTATTTGTTTAAGTAGATTTTCCTTATTTGGTAGATTATTATTTTGTAAAATCTCATTTTTTAGGTTTAACAATACATCTCTTGTATTTGTAAAGGCTTCACTTTTATTATGCATAAGCTTTTCTACTTGAGTTGAACCATTATCTATTTTTGATTGAGTTAATTGTACTCGGTTTGATATATTTTTTAAACTATTTGTTAGTTGCTCTAAGTTTGCAGTTTGTTTATTTTGTAATGATTTACCAAGAGTTTCTAACTGTGAAGTTAAAGTTTTTAAATCTTTTATAGTTTCGCTAGGATTACTTTCTAGTCCTTTTAAATTTTGATTTAACAGTTTATCTATAGTTTGAGAAATGTTTTTTGCTTGTGGTAAATCAATCTGCTTTAAAATACTCTTTATTTGATTTAAAATATTTTCCAACTCTTTTGGTAAAGAAGTTTTACTTTGTGTTTGAGAAAGCATCTTTGCTTCTAAAAATACTCCTGATTTTTCAAGGGAGTTTTTTAATACTTTTTCATCAATATTTCCAAGGTTTTTTAATAAAGCTTCCAGTTGGGGTTTAAACTTCTGAAGGGTCTCATTTTGGGAAGTTTGTTTTAAAAGTGTTTCTATGTTTTTACTAAAATTCCCTAAATCCTTAAACACAGCAGAGTTTTTTAGTAAGTTCTCAATTGAAGCATTTGTTTTAGTTCCTGTTTTAGCCTGAGTAAAAAGGTCTTTTAATATATCATCTACACTAATATCACCACTTTTTATATTTGCTAAGGTTTTTATATCAGCTTGTTTTAAAGCATCTTTTAAAACTTTATTATCATTTGGCAAAAGAATTTTAAGTAGATTATTACTAGAAACTATCATAATTTTAAGTATATCATAAAATATTATATATATTGACATCAAATTTTTATTTTTGTACAATCAAATTGATTAATAAAGGTTGAAGATGAAATTTGAAGTAGTTACTCCTATTGATGGCTTTGAAAGAGAAAAAGAGTTTGAATTATCTAAATTAGATGACTTCTTTTTTATGATAAAAGGTGTTGAAACTGGCGAAACTATTAGACTTATGAGTTTTGGAGCCCTAAAGTCTTTGGAGTTTGAACTTCCTGAAGATTTTATAGCAAAGCTAGAAATAGAGAATATTTCTGATATTTCTATTTTTTATATATTTGTATTACAAGCTCAAACTTCTGATTCTTCAATGAATATTTTTGCCCCATTAATAATGAACAATAAATCAATGAAAATGGGACAAATACATTTAGATTTACATGAACTAGGTTTAGATAGTCTAAATGACATACTGCCAAAATTTTAAAAAAAGATTCGAATATTTATGCACGAAAAACAACTAAGAGTTAGATATATAAGAGTATTAGAGAAGTTCTTTACTAGAACTGTTTCTCTACTAAGATTAGAAAATTTTGATAAAGAGCTTTTCAAAGAGAGAACTAAAAAAAATTATGAAGATATAAAAAGAGTAAAGGCTGTTGACCTTAACTCTCCTTATCTTACTCAGTTAATCGCATTTATCAATAAAACACTTCAATATGCTGAAACTTCTAGTGAAGAGTTTGAAGAAGAAAGAGCATCTTTACTAAAAGAGGCTAATCATATTCAAAAAGAGAAAAAAAGAAGTACTTACAAAAAAGATAAACACAAAAAATCAAAATTTGATGATGGGTATTAAGATTGTCAGAATCTATTAATGAAGAACACAAAACCTTTAATCTTTCAGGGGTTTTGAAAAAAGTTTTATATAAAAATGAAGAAAATAACTACGTAATTGCAGTCCTTGAAAACAACCAAAAAATTTGTGGTAACTATTATGATACTGAGATTGAAAAAATAGTTGGAGAAGAGGTTTTATTAAGGGGAAACTGGACAACGCATAAAAAATATGGAGTTCAGTTTGAGTTTGAGACTTTAGAGTTAAAAGAAGCAGAGATGTTTTTTTTCTTAACTAAAATAGTAAAAGGTGTTGGAAAGAAGTTTGCAAAAGAACTTTTAGAAAAATACACAGAAGATGAACTTGTAAAAATACTAAATGAAAACCCAGGGGAACTTTTACAGTTTAAAGGAATAAAAGAGAAAAAACTAGAAAAGATAGTTGCTTCTTGGCAAAAGTTTAAACACTTAAGAGAGCTAGGGAAATTTCTATCAAAGTTTGGTGTAACTTCAAATTTAATTAATAAAATCTATTCTCACTTTAGTGAAGTAGATAATTTAATTGAAAAAATAAAAAACAATCCATATATTCTTATAAATATAAAGGGTATTGGTTTTAAAAGAGCAGATGAAATAGCAAAAGCTTTAGGTATTGACCCAAGGTCTGATTTTAGAATTAGTGCTTGTGTAAACTATACTTTAAGAGAGTTTTGTGATAACAATGGAAACTCTTCAATTGATAAGTCACATTTTTATAGACTCTTAGATGAAAATCTACATTTTAAAAATGAAGAGATTTTATATGAAAAAGTAGTTTCTGATATGCTTGTTGAAGAAGAAGTATTTCAAACTAGTGAACATAGAATCTCTCCTTCAATGTTATATTTTGCAGAAAGAAGAATTTTAGAGTTTTTTCAAAGAAGAGAAAACGAAAGAAATAAAAAGATAATTGCTTCTTTTGATGAATATATAGAAAAAAAAGAGAAAACTTTAGGTTTTACTTTAAGTGAAGAGCAGAAAAAAGCAGTTGAACTTATAAATGATGGTCATAAAACACTATTTTTAATTGGTTACGCAGGAACTGGTAAATCAACTTCAAGTAGGGCAGTTTTAGAGTTACTTGAAGAGATAGTTGCTTATGATGATATTATAACTATAGCTTTAAGTGGTATTGCTTCTCAACGAATATCTGATACTACAGGATATAATAGTTCAACAATACAATCTTTATTTGTAAAACATGAGGATAAAGAGTTTTTCCCCCATAAAGTAATTTTACTTGATGAAGCTTCGATGGTTAACTCTGTAATGTTCTATAATCTTATTAAAAAAATCCATGATGATACAATACTTATAATAGTAGGTGATGATGGACAGCTTCCTGCAATTGGAGCAGGTAATATTTTAGCAGATGCTATTAAATTTGATTTAGCACCAATATGTAAACTAACAAAAATTTATAGACAAAGTGAAGACCAAGCTATTGCTGTAATTGCAAATGATATTAGGCAAGGGCAAGTCCCTGAATACAAAAGTGACTATAAAGATTTTGAGTTTATTGATGTTTCTATAAACAATTATTATGCTGTAAAAAATTCAAGTTCTCAAAATGAGTTTTCTGATGTAAGAGCAAGAATAGGTGAGTCGATTTTAAATACAATTTTAAATATTTCTAGTCATTATATACGAAAATATTATGAATATATAAAGAAAAAAGAGATTTCTTCAGCATTAACACTTTTTCAAGTGATTACTCCTATGAAAGCAGGAGTTCTAGGTGTGGAAAATCTTAATATGCAGCTTCAATCACTATTTAATCACTCAAAAAAAGAGGGCTATAAAAGTAAACTTTATGAGTATAAAATGAGTGATAAAGTTATTCATATTAAAAATGAGAATATGAAAGCTCAAACTATGCATATGTATAAAACTGGCTCTACTGAATTTATGGAAAAAAGAGTTTTCAATGGACAACTTGGACTTATAATAAAGCTTGATACAGAAGAACAAAAATGTATAGTTTTATACCCAAATGATGATATGGTCGTATTTTATGAGTTTGATGAATTAAGCTCATTATTATCACTTGCTTATTGTTTAACGATTCATAAAACCCAAGGAATGGAGTATGAAAATGCTTTAATTCCAATGAGTTTTTCTCACTATATTATGCATAATACTAAGCTTTTATATACAGCAATTACAAGAGCTAAAGATATGTGTTTTATTGTTGGAGAGGAAGAGGCTTTTAAGAGTGCTTGTAAAAGAATAGAAACAACAAAACGTGAATCTGTAATAAATGACCTTCTTTCAAAAAAACTTTAAAATAATTTTACCTTTATAAAAGTAATCTTTATGTATTATATCTAAAATTTTTTAGAGGATAATATTTTATGATAACGTGGATGCAAAGACATAAAAAGTGGCTTGTTATAACTATTTGGATAAGTACAATAGCTTTCGTAGGAGCTGGTTTTGTAGGATGGGGGTCTTACGACTACGGTTCTAAAGGCGGTGCAGTAGCTGTTGTTGGTGATAGAGAAGTAACTGTTGAAGAATACCAAAGAGAGTATTCAAGTCTTTACGATCAATATGCAAGAATGTTTGGTAATCAGTTCAATCAAGAGATGGCTGATAAACTAAAATTAAAAGATGCAGCATATAAGTTAATTATTCAAAAAAATCTTATCTTATCATTTGCAGATGAATTAGGTCTTGATGTTACTAATGAAGAGATTGCAAAACAATTAGTTTTAATCCCAGCATTTTTAAAAGATGGTAAATTTGATAAAGACACATACATCAAAGTATTACAACAAAATAGATCAAACCCAACAGAGTTTGAAGCTTCAGTTAAAAGAGATTTACTTTTACAAAAGATTGAATCACTATTTCAAATTCAAGCAAATGCTAAAGAGTTAGAAAACTTAAACAAACTTCTATTTGCAGAAGATAAAGTAAGTATCAAAATTCTAAATGCAAACAATGTAAAAGTTAATGTAACAGAAGATGAGTTAAAAAAATATTGGGAAGAAAACAAAAATAGTTATGTTTCTGAACCAACTGTTAAGTTAGCAATTGAAGAAATCAATGTTGAGCAAGGAGCTTTTTCAGAAGATGAGTTAAAAGAACACTACAATAACTTTAAAACTGATTATAGACAAGAAGATGGAAAACTTAAATCATTTGATGAAGCAAAAGAAGACATGATTCAAGTATTAAGTGAAAAAGCCACTAAAAAAGAAGCTCTAAAAAAATATTTAAAACTTAAAAAAGGTGAAGAAAACTTCACAAAAGAGGTTGAAGTAGAAGAGAGCAAATTAGCATACTCTGCAGAAGGTTTAGAGAAAATTGATGGTGCAGTACCAGGAGATATTTTAAAACCATTTATCAACAATGGAAACTATGTAGTAGTTAAAGTTTTAAATAAAGGTCTTCCTAAACCATTATCTTATGAAAAAGCAAAAGAGCAAGTGGCTCAAAACTATGAAGCAGTTGCTTTAAATAGAGCTTTAGAAAAACTATCTAACGAAGAGTTAGAAAACTTCTCAGGAAAAAGCTTAGGTTATGTATCAAGAGACTCTTATGAAAAGATTCCTGAACTTCAACCACAAGAGGCTTTAACATTCTTAAACAAACTTTTCTCTAGTACTGAAAAACAAGGAAAAGTTAATTTAGGAAATAAAATTGTATTATATAAGATAGAAGATACAAGATTAGCACAATATGATGAATCTAAAAATGAAGCTGTTAGGTCAACAGTAGATAAATTATTAAATCAAGAGTTAATTAATAACTTAATAAAAAATTTAGAAAATAGGTATGAAGTTCAATCTTCAATCTCTTTAGAGGAGTAGTAATTGAATAAAACTCTTTTAGCAATTGACATTGGTTCGTCTAATATAACAGCAGTAATTGCTAGAAATAACTTAGATTATAAAATAAATATATTGGGAACTGGCTCATCAAAAAGTAGTGGGATAAATAAAGGTGTAATATCAAACATTGAGGCTGCTTCAAAGAGCATAAAAGATGCTGTATTGATTGCTAAAAAAAATACAACTGAAGAGTTTGACTCTACAATTGTATCTATTTCTGGGGCTTATACTAAAGGTATTAGAAGTGCAGGAAGTGTAAACGTACCAAATGGATTAATCACTGAAAATGAGATTAATCAGGTACTTCAAATGGCACTTTATAATGCAACAATAATTCCTGAATATGAAGTTGTTCATGTTATACCTATCTCATATAAAATTGATGACTCATCAGATGTAGAAAACCCACTAAATATGAATGGTTCAAGACTTGAAGCATCTGTTTTTGTATTAACTGCAAAGAAAACAGCTCTAACAAATATCAAATCTGCAATGAAAATTGCAGGTCTTTCTGTAAATAACTTTATATTAGATGGTTATGCTGCTGCTATTTCTGTTTTAGATGAACAGCAAAAGAAATTTGGTGCAACTGTTATTAATATAGGTTCTACAACTACTGAATTTGTATGTTATAGAGGTCATTCTATGATTTATAATGGGTTTATTCCTGTTGGTTCAAATCATATTACAAATGACCTTTCTGTAATGTTACATACACCACCATTAGCAGCTGAAAAGATTAAGACTGAGTATGGTGATTTATTAAAAACTAGTGAAGAATTAACTAACAAAAAGATTAGAACTCCAAGAATTGGAGATGAAAAGAACTCTTCTGAAGTATCTTTAGAATATGTTCAAACAATTGTTCATGCAAGAGTTGAAGAGACACTATCTTTAGTTAAAAAAGATTTAAAGAAAAGTGGAATTCATGAAAGCCTTGGTGCAGGAATTGTTCTTACTGGTGGAATGAGTAAACTAAATGGTCTTAAAGAGTTAACGACATTAGTTTTTGATAATTTTCCTACAAAGATTTCAAATCCAGTTAATATTGAGAATGGATATTTAAGTTTTGAAGACTCAAAGATGGCAACTATTGTTGGTATTTTACTTTACTCTTTAGAACCTAATAGAGGTTTTGAGTTAGATTCAAATAAAAACTTAATCAAAAAAAGAAAAACAAACGAAAATACAGCTAAGATGGAAGATGATATTGCTTTATCTACTGCTAAAGAAAAAGTTGTTCAAAAAGAGCAGCCAAAAGTTAGAAGAGAACAAGATACAAGCACATCTAAAACTAATCCAGATAGTGCAACTACACTTACTAGGTTGCCTGAAAACAGTAAAAAGAAAGGTGTAGGTAAGATCTGGAATATGATCACGGAGTGGTTCTAATGGATAATAACTTATTTAAGGTGGATGATATTAAAGTGGAAATGCCAAACAAAACTCTTTCAGATAATGTAGCCAAAATATCAGTAATTGGTGTTGGTGGCGGTGGTTGTAACATGATCAATCACATGATAAACGAAGGTTCTCATAAGATTGATTTAATTGCAGCTAATACTGACTTGCAAGTATTACATATATCTAAAGCACCTAAAAAGATTCAGTTAGGATTAAAACTAACAAAAGGTCTTGGTGCAGGTATGAAACCTGAGATTGGAAGAGACTCGGCTGTTGAAAGTTATGAAGATATCAAAACTGCTTTAAAAGGAGCAGATATTGTATTTATTGCTGCTGGTCTTGGTGGTGGAACTGGAACAGGTGCTGCTGCTATTATTGCTAAAGCTGCAAAAGAGATAGGTGCATTAACAGTTTCTGTTGTAACTAAACCTTTTACTTGGGAAGGTAAGAAAAGAGCAGGTCTTGCAAATCTTGGATTAGAAGAGATTAAAAAAGTATCTGATTCGATTATTGTTGTTCCAAATGATAGACTACTTGAGATTATTGATGAAAATGTAGGAATGAAAGATGCCTTTAAAATCATTGATAATATTCTTTATCAAGCAGTAAATGGTATGACAGAAGTAATTCTTACTCCTGGTAACTCTGATATTAATACTGACTTTGCTGATGTAAAAACAATTATGCAGCACAAAGGTATGGCTTTAATGGGTATTGGTAAAGCTAAAGGTGATGATGCTGCTCAAAGAGCTTTAGAAGATGCTATTGAGTCTCCATTACTTGATAAAGTATCATTAGGTGGAGCAAAAGGTATTTTAATTCACTTTAATATTCACCCTCAAGTATCATTATTTGCAATTAATGATGTTATGTCAAAAATTCATGAAACAATTGATTCAAATGCAGAAATTATCTTTGGTACAACATCTGATAACACACTAGAAACAGATGAAGTTAAAATCACAATTGTAGCTACAGGTTTTGAGTCTAAAAATGATGATCCAATAGTAGAGACAGAAGAATCAAGTGACAATAAAACTAAACAGTTAAATCCAGATGATGAAAACTATTTAGATATCCCACCTTTAATGAGAAACTATAGAATGCAATATAGTTTAAATAGAGAGTAGAAATTTTTCTACTCTTCAAAAATAACTACATCATAAGAGCTTTTTTTAATAACTAATGCTTTAGAGTTTGGAACAATTCCAAATTTATTTATATCTTTCATTTTTGCTTGATAAGAAGTAACTTCACTCTCAAGCTTTTCTATTTTTTTATTTAACTGTAGTATTAAATCAACACCTGCAAGGTTAATTCCCAATTCTCTTGTTAATGTAAGCACGTACTTAATATGGTCTATGTCTTTTTGAGAATATAGTCTTATCTTTCCATTTGTTCGAGAAGGCTTAATTAAACCTTCTCTTTCATATTGTCTTAGTGTTTGAGGATGAATATTTAATATCTCTGCAACTGCCGAAATCAAGTATACTGGTTCATTATATGCATTAGTATCCATAATATTTCTCCTAATATTAGTTTTCAGGTAGTTTTTCTTTTAAAACTTCTTGGAAGTCTTCATCTAAATCTTCAACTTTTGGTAAAACAATATTTGCTTTTAAATGAAGATCTCCTTTTGTTGATGTTTTTCTATCTAATACTCCAAGCTCTTTTACTCTAAACTTTTGATTTTGTTTAGTATTTTGTGGTACTTTTAAAGTAATAGTTTTATGAATAGTCTTTATCTCTACTTTTCCACCAAATAGGGCAGTTTTAAGTGGTATATCAAACACTTTAGTTAGTGTTGAACCATCTCTTTCATACTCTGGGCTAGAAGCTACATTTATCTTGATGATTAAGTCTCCTCTTTGTCCTTGGTATGATTTACCTTTTCCTTTAGCACGTATCTTTTGACCATCATTAATTCCTTCTGGAATTTTAACATCAAAAGAGTCACCATTTAAAGATATATGTTGTTTTCCACCTAAAACAGCTACATCAAAGGCAACTGTAATTTGTGCTTGAGTATCTAAGTCTGGTTCATCAAAACCTTGGTTGAATCCACCAAAACCTCCAAAACCACCTTGTGAGAAACCAGAAGAACCAAATCCTCCTCCTTGTTGTCCAAACATTTGTCTTAAAATCTCATCTAAATCAACACCTTGCCCTTGACCTCTTGCAAAGTCATGGAAGTTTTGACCACCAAACATTGAATCACCAAACTGATCATATTGTTGTTTCTTTTCTTGGTCACTTAAAACTTCATATGCTGCATTTATTTCTTTGAATTTATCTTCAGCTCCTGCGTCTTTGTTTACATCAGGGTGATACTTTCTTGCTAATTTTCTATATGCTTTTTTAATTTCATCAGCGCTAGCATTTTCACTAACTTCTAATGTTTCGTATAAACTTTTTGCCATTTTTTAACCTTTTAATTGTTCCAATTAAAAAGGACCATTCATATTTAACTTCTTTTAGTAGTGGAGGTAAACTCCACTTAAAGAAGCAAACTCTAAAGAGAGCAAAAGATTTGCTCTTATATCCCTTTAAGAAGAACATAAAATCTATAAATTATAATATATATTTTAGCATAAACTTGAGTCAAAGTCAATCAAGTTTATTTACAAAATAGTTTAACTTGAGTCATAAGTGCTAAATAAAAAATAGAGTTTTAAGAGTTTTTAATCATATTTTAGTAATGATTCACCTATGTTTGAAAAAGATGAATGGACACAGCAAGAGCTGTTTAAATATACAAAAGAGTTAGATAAACAAGGTATTAAAGTTGTACTTATTGATACAGTTTTAAAACCCTTAGAAAAGATTGAGACAATAACTTATAACCCTTATGAGATGAATGATTATCCAAAAGGTAGTGTATTTGTCTTTTACTGTGATACTGGAAAGACAACTAAAGAGAGACTAAACTACTATAGAAATAAATTCCCTGATTACAAATGTGTTAGTCTAAGAGGTGGAAGAGGTTATTGGCGACCAAACTATCAATTACTAGAAGAGATGAATTAATAAAATGAATAAAACCTATAAATATGTAATTATTGGAGCAGGAATTGCAGGATGTAGTACTGCTTATTTTCTATCTAAACATAGTAAATCGATTTTACTCATAGATAGAAATTGTGATTTAGCACAAGGAGCAAGTGGAGCAGCTGGAGCATTTCTTTCTCCTTTATTAGGAAAACCAAATAAATTTAAAGACTTAGTTACTGAAGCTTTAAAGTTTTCAACAGAGTTTTATAAAGAAATTACACCTAAAGAAATTACTAATTGTGGAGTAGTTAGGATACCAAAAAATAACGAAGATGAAGAAAAATTTCAAAGTTATAAACCCTATATGGATTTTGAATTTTCTCAAGAAGAGAAGGGCTATTTTTTTGAAATTGGTTCACAAGTTAACTCATATAATATCTGTAAAATACTAGCAAAAGATATAGAAAAAAAGTTTAAGTATGAAGTTGAAAGTTATAAAAAAGAGAATGATTTCTGGCTTATAAATGATGAAATAAAAGCAGAGAATTTAATTATTACAACAGGAGCAGATGTTTCATTAATAGAAGAAAAATATTTTAATATAAGAGCAGTATGGGGGCAAAAGATAGATATAGAATCTACAACTTGTATATCTAAAAATTACCATAAGGCTTGTTCACTTTCACATTCAACTAAACTTGAAGATAAAAATACTTACTTAACATCAATTGGTGCTACACACAATAGAATAGATTGTGATTTAAGGGTTTGTAACTGTTGTCTAAGGAAAAAAGAGTTAAGTGATATAGAGCATGATACTTATACAAAAGAGCTTGTGAAGAGTAATACTGAAGAACTACTAGAAAAAGGAAATGATATAAAACTTATACATGACCCAAAAGTTGTTGATGTTAAGATTGGACCAAGGGCTTCTAGTGTTGATTATTTTCCAATGGTTGGAAAACTTGTTGACTCTAAAAAAACATTAGAAGAATTTCCTCATTTAAAAAATGGTTCTCATATTAAAGATGAGATGATTAGTACAATTGATAACTTATATGTATTAAATGGTGTAGGTGGAAGAGGATATGTTTTATCACCTTATTTAGCAAAAAAGTTAGTTGATAAAATAGAAAAAAATAATTTTTTGAATGTGGAGATTTCTACACATAGATTATTTAAAAGATGGGTTAAAAAATTATTTTAATAAATCATTAATTTTATATTGATATTATCTTGTGAATTTTTTTAGGAAGGACTAAAATGGCAAATTTATTAAAAGTGATTTTTTTAGGTTTAGTTGGTTTTGCTCTACTTGTTTTCTTTACAGCAGAGAAACCAAAACAGATTGTAGCAAATGAAAATGTAGTTAATATTGTAAAGTATGATTCTTTACCTTCGGTTTTTGAAATTGTAGGAAAAGAAGATAAAGTTAAAAAAGAAGACCTTATTAAAAAAGGTGAAAAGACTTTAGTTGTTGTTGGTAATCATGATTCTTTATCAGTAGTAAAAGAGTTACCAAACTACTTTGAATTAAAAACTCCATATATCATGGTTGCAAATATTTCTGCTGCACCTTGGTTTGTAAAAAAGATGTTTATCCCTGGTAAACTTGAAGAATTAAATGAAGGTTCAAATGTTCCTATGATTTATGACTTTGAAGGTGATATGGTAAATACTTTAAATGTAGTTGATAATTCAAAAACAAAGTTTGTTGCATTTGTTGTTTCAAAAGAGGGAGCAATTTCAAAACTTTATGAAGGTCAAGTAAAAGAGGGTGCTTTAGATGGTTCTATGTCTGAAGAAGAAAAGAAAAAAGCACTACAACCACTATTTAACTCACTAAATAATATATAAGCTCACATTAATCTAATTAAGACAATTTTTGTCTTAATTAGAAAATCTACATAATTTTTATTAATTTCTTTTTAAGTTAATTTTGTATTATACTTGTACAGATAAAATATTTTAAAAGGATTATAAATGAAACACGAATTAATGAAATTACCATATGAACTAGATGCTTTAGAGCCACAAATGTCAAAAGAGACTTTAGAGTTCCATTATGGTAAGCACCACCAAACATATGTTACAAAATTAAATGGTCTTATTGAAGGAACTAAATTTGAAAATCTTTCTTTAGAAGAGATTGTAAAGAGTTCTGAAGGTGGTGTATTTAATAACGCTGCTCAAGTTTTAAATCATGATTTCTTTTGGAATGGATTAACTCCTAATGGTTCTGTGATTCCAGCAAATGTAGAAGCAGCATTAACAGAAACTTTTGGTTCTGTAGATGGATTTAAAGAAGAGTTTACAAATGCAGCAGTTAATAACTTTGGTTCAGGTTGGACTTGGCTTGTTAAAAATGCAGAAGGTAAGTTAGAAATCGTTTCTACTTCAAATGCAGCTACTCCTGTAACTTCTGGATTAACTCCATTATTAACATGTGATGTGTGGGAGCACGCATACTATATCGACGTAAGAAATGCAAGACCAGCATACTTAGAAAACTTCTGGGCTTTAGTTAACTGGAACTTTGTAGCAGAAAACTTAGCTAAATAAATATAATTTAAAATAAAAGAGGATTTCCTCTTTTATTTACTTAACCATTCTATTGCATCATCTTCTTTTTCAAAGGTCTTTATTTGACCACTAATAAACCAAGATGATACTTTTACACCAACTTCTATCCAAGTTTTATTTGTAATAATAGCAACTTTATCAAACTCATTGCCATGTTTTAATCCAAGTTTTAAATCATCCCAAGCAGCTTGAAATTCCCAACCTTTTAATTCACTACAATCTATTAGTGCTTTTATTTTTGGTTCATTTATCTCTTTTAGTGCATTTTCAATCATAGGAGTGATTGTTTGATAGTCTTGGTGGGTTAGGGTACCTATTGCTTTTAAATAAAGATATAGCTTAGTATTTGTTCTTTGTAGACCTATTGATAGCCCATGTTTAGATACGCTCATAATAGACTCCTTTAAAGATGTTCTATTATGATTGTATAGATTATTTGTTTAAAATATTAGAAAGTGATTTATTTAGAAGTTGCTACGTTAAATTTACCTACAGCACAAGAAACAAAACTTTTAGCTGTAGTAGCTGCTTTATCAAAGCCTGATAGTTCATCACTTGTAAGAGGATATCCTAGCTTTCTAAGGCTTAGTTTTAACTCTTCTTCTTTATTATCTTCTATCTCAAGAGTAATTTGCCTTGGCTGTACATCTAGGTTAACTTCAACTTCTCCAAAAGTTTCTTTTAAAGAGTTTATTAAAGTGTTAGCACAACCACCACATTTTACATTGTGTACTTCATATGTTTTTTTCATATTTATACCTTTTAATTTTTTGTAATCTTATCTAAGAAGTGTGAAAAATATCTTTAATCTTTAAAAAACTTATTTTCTAAAGTATCTATTAATTCTTGAACTGAAGAGATAGACTTATCAAAAAGCTTTTTTTGTTCATCATCTAATTTTAGTTCAAAAATCTTTTCTACTCCATTACTTCCAAGCATTACTGGAACACCACCAACTACATCTTTATATCCATATTCTCCATTTAAATATACTGAACAAGGATAGATTTTCTTTTGGTTGTTTAAAATAGCTTCTACCATTAAAGAAGTTGCGTGAGCAGGTGCATAATATGCTGAACCAGTCTCAAGTAGTTTTACTATTTGAAGACCACCATTTTTTGTTTTTTCAACTATCTCTTCAATCTCTTCTTTTGGAAGTAGTTCTGGAATAGGTACACCTGCAACAGTTGAGTAGTTTGGAAGTGGAACCATGTCATCTCCATGTCCACCCATTACAGATGATTCAATTTGTCCTGCTCCAAAGCCTATTTTTTCTAAGATAAAGTGAGACATTCTTGCACTATCTAGAATACCTGCCATTCCAACAATTTGATTTGCAGGAAAACCAGATGTTTTAAGTGCAGTATAAACCATAGCATCAAGTGGGTTTGATACGATAATAACAATTGCTTTTGAAGCATAAGTTTTAATATCATCTATTACACTTTTCATAATTTTTGCATTTGTAAGAAGTAAATCATCTCTACTCATTCCAGGTTTTCGTGGAATTCCAGCTGTGACAACTATAACATCACTATTTTCTAAATCTTTTCCATCACGTGCTGCTTGAACTACGGTATGAGATTTTGCAGCATTTGCACTTTGAGAAATATCTAATGCCATAGCTTGAACTATATTTTCACGTATATCTTTTAGGACAATAGAAGAGCAAATACCCTTATTTGCTAAAGCATATGCTAAAGTTGAGCCTACATTACCAACTCCAATAATACTTACTTTTTTGTTAATCAAGATATTTCCTTTTATTTTTTGAAATTATAACTTTTTGGGCATAAAAAAAGGCAAAGCCAAAGCTTCGCCTTTTATTTTTAGAACTTAATTATTAACCAATAATTGAGTTTAATGTAGCAGATGGTCTCATTGCAGCAAATGCTTTTTCATCATTTGGTAAGTAATAACCACCAATATCAGAAGGTTTACCGTGACCTGCAACTAATTCAGCAACGATTTTTTCTTCATTTTCAGTCATTGCTTTTGCAATTGGTTCAAACTCAGCTTTTAAATCTGCATCATCATTTTGTGCAGCTAATTCTTGAGCCCAGTACATTGCAAGATAGAAGTGAGAACCTCTATTATCAATACCACCTAATTTTCTTGAAGGTGATTTATCATTTTCTAGGAAGCTTCCAGTAGCTTTATCTAATGTTTCAGCTAATACTTTTGCTTTTGAATTGTCTTGAGTATTTGCTAAGTGCTCAAATGAAGCAGCTAATGCCATAAATTCACCTAATGAATCCCATCTTAAGTAAGACTCTTCAACGAATTGTTGAACGTGCTTAGGAGCAGAACCACCAGCACCAGTTTCAAATAATCCACCACCTTGCATTAATGGAACGATTGATAACATTTTTGCAGATGTTCCAAGCTCTAAGATTGGGAATAAGTCAGTGTTATAATCTCTTAATACATTTCCAGTTACAGAAATAGTATCAAGACCTTTTCTCATTCTCTCTAATGATTTTTTAGTAGCTTCTAATGGAGCCATAATAGAAATGTCTAAACCAGAAGTATCGTGATCTTTTAAGTACTCATTTACTTTTTTGATAAGTTCAGCATCGTGAGCTCTATTTTCATCTAACCAGAAAATTGCAGGAGTATCAGATAATCTTGCTCTAGTTACTGCTAATTTAACCCAATCTCTAATTGGAGCATCTTTAGCTTGGCACATTCTGAAGATATCACCTTCTTCAACGTCAAATGTAAATACATCATTTCCATCTTTATCAGTAACTTTGATAGTTCCTTTACCTTCAGCTTGGAAAGTTTTATCATGAGAACCATACTCTTCAGCTTTTTTAGCCATTAAACCAACATTTGGAACAGTTCCCATAGTAGTTGGATCTAATGCACCATTTTCTTTACAATCATCAATAACTGCTTGGAAAGATTTTGCATAACATCTATCTGGAATCATTGCTAAAGTATCTTCTTCTTTATCTTCAGTATTCCACATTTTACCACCACCTCTAATCATAGCAGGCATAGATGCATCAATAATTACATCTGATGGTACGTGTAGGTTTGTAATTCCTTTTGCAGAGTTAACCATAGCAAGTCTTGGTTGTTTTGCATATACAGCATCAATATCAGCTAAAATTTCAGCTTTTTTGTCTGCATCAACTTCATCTAACTTAGAGTATAAATCACCAAGACCATTGTTGAAGTTAACACCTAATGAATCAAATAATTCACCGTGTTTAGCAATTAAATCTTTGAAGTATACTTTAACAGCATATCCAAACATAATTGGGTCAGAAACTTTCATCATTGTAGCTTTTAAGTGTAAAGATAATAATACATCTCTTTCTTTAGCTTCATCAATTGCTTTTTGGTAGAACTCTTGTAATGCTTTTGCACTCATTCTTGTAGCATCAATAACTTCACCAGCTTCTAATGGAGTTGAAGCTTTTAATACTTTTTCATTTCCATTTTCGTCAACAAAAGAGATTTTTACATCATTTTCAGAAGTCATAGTAGTAGAAACTTCAGCACCATAGAAGTCATCAGCATCCATATGTGCTACGTCAGTTTTAGAATCTTTTACCCATTCACCCATTCTATGAGGGTTATTTTTAGCATAGTTCTTAACAGCTCCTGGAGCTCTTCTATCTGAGTTTCCTTCTCTAAGTACTGGGTTAACAGCAGAACCTAAGATTTTTGCATATCTTGCAGTAATCTCTTCAGATTCGTCATAGTTAGGTACTTTGTAACCTTTTGATTGTAGCTCTGCGATCGCTGCTTTTAATTGTGGAATAGATGCAGAGATATTTGGTAATTTTACAATATTAGCATTTGGGTCTTGAGTTAATTCACCAAGTTCGCTTAAGTGATCACCAATTCTTTGTTCTTCAGTTAAGTTCTCTGGGAAGTTTGCGATAATTCTTCCTGCAAGTGAGATATCTTTTGTTACCATTTCAATACCAGAGCTTTTTGTGAAAGCTTTGATAATAGGTAAAAATGAATACGTTGCTAAAGCAGGTGCTTCATCAACTTTTGTGTATATGATTTTTGACATGTCTATTCCTAAGTTTTGATTTTAAAGTAGAAACATCATATCACTAAATAAATTTATGATAAATGAAATTGTTACTTAAAAACCTAAGGAAATAATCTTTGTTTCAAAATTTCACATACTATTTAACATTATCCCAAAGAGATTTGATTGTAGAAGGTTTTTGTTTACTTACATCAGTATTCATTATTTTTTTAGCTTCTTTATCAAATTTGTTTTCAACTTTTTTCTCTTTAGTATAAGTTTTTGCTACACCTCTGTTTGCATTTATATTTTTAATATGCTCTTTATATGAGCTAGTAAATTTGTGTAAACCAGTAGTATTATCTCTTACAAAGTATAAGTAGTTGCTTTTTACTGGGAAAATAGCAGCTTTAATAGCATTTAGGCTAACAGCACTAATAGGATGTTCTGGAAGACCTCTATTTTTATATGTATTATATGAAGAGTTATCCTCTCTAATTCTTTGTGCTGTTACCTTAACATGAGAATATTTTCCATAATTTAAAGTTCCATCCATTTGTAAAGCCATACCTCGTCTAAGTCTATTATAAATAACACTTGAAACTAAAGGCATTTCATCTACACTTGCAGCTTCTTTTTGAATAATAGAAGCCATAACAATATAGTAGTACCATTTTTTCTTATCATAATATCCAAAGATTTTTTTAGAAAACTCTTCATACTGTTTATTTGTATTTGAGAAAAGATAGAATAGTAAGTGGTCTTCTTTCATTCCATATGGTAAAGAGTATGTTTCTGCTAAGATATTTCCATCTGCTTTATAAGCATGCTCATTATAGATTTTATTTAGTTTTTCTTCTGAAAGGTTGAATTTTTTTGCAATATCTTTTAAAAATACATATGAAGTTTCACCTGGAATTAAAGTGATATTTTTTAATGCTGCTTTTGAAGTTGTTAATTTATATAAAAAATCTGCTTTAGTCATGTATTGTGTTTTAAGATCAATCCAACCACTTTGAGGATAACCTAAAAATTTAATAATATATTTATCTACACTATTTAATTCATATCCTGTTTTGTTTAAATGTGATATAATACTGTTTGTACTACCTTTAGGAATATGTAATACCTTTGTTGAACTTACTGGAATATTTATATAAAATAGTACTGCAATTGCTGCAAGAAGGATAAACTCAATAATGCTAAAAGTTATTAAACTACTTATAATAACTCTATTAATCTTTTTTTTATTTTCCATTTCTCTCATTTTTACTGGGATTAAAATTGATTCTTTTTCGTTAGGTAATTTTTCAATTTCGAAATTGTATTTAAAATATGATAAAAAACTTATTTTAGAACTTGAAGAATTAGTTTTTGACTATGTTTCAAGTGATGAAGAAGTAAGTAGTGAAGACCTTAAGAAGAGGTTTCTTCAAGTACCTAAGATTTTGGACTATTTTGAAAAAATAGATATTGAAAGATTAAAGATAAAAAATAATGAACTTACTATTTTAATAGATAAAGAAGAGTTCTATATTGATAATAAAGATATGAACATCTCTGCAAATTTAAAATTTATAGATGATGAATTACATATGCAATTATACTCTTTATATGTAAAAGATTTAAATCTAACACTATTTGGTGAGTCTAAAGTTGATGCATCAAAAGGAGTTATCAATTTCTTTGGTTATTTCAATAAAGACAATATTGATGGAGAATTAAACCTAAATATAACAGAAAATATTTTAGATTTTTATGTAAATACAACTCATTCAATTAAATCAATAGGCTTTTTAAAAGAGATGTTTAGACTTGATGAAGTTGCAGAAGCATGGATGTATGATAATGTCGAAGGTGATATTGATTTAAACTATTTATATGGACAAGTTGATTTAAAAAAGCAAAATGCAATTTTGAACTCTATAAAAGGTGAAGCTATTATTAGTGATGCCAAAATTAGGTTTCATAAAGATGCTAAAACAGTTGATACTCCTAAATTAAAAGTTACATATGAAAACGATACCCTTTCTTTTGATTTAGAAAAACCAAAATATGGTAATAGTGAAATTTATGGAAGTAGGGTTTATATTCCAAATCTTACAAGTTTAGAAAAAGGTTTAGTTGTAGTTGATTTAAAAACTAACTCAATGTTAAATGATGATATTTTAGAGATTTTAAAAGCATATGAGATAAAACTACCACTTAAACAGTTTTCAGGTTCTGCAACTTCTACATTAGTTCTTAGAATACCTTATTTAGCCTCTAAAAAGATGGATATTGATGGAAGATTTATTTTAGATGATGCAACTTTAAAATTAAATGATTTTGAATTTTATACAAAAAAAGCAGATGTTGTTTTAAAAGATAATGATGTATATGTAAAAAAATCACTAGTAAAACATAAAGATTTAATAGAAGGTGTTTTAGATTTAGACATAGATACAAAAAGCTTAACTGCAAAGGGTGAAGTTGATGTGTCATCATTTAACATACTTGCTGATGAAAAAAGTTTAATTAATTTAACAGGTCAAAAAATACCTTTAAAAATAGACTTTAAAGATAATACAAAAATCTCTTTAGATAGCTTGAATTCAAATATTTTGATAGAAGATGAACTTTTTAAGTTAACAGTTAATGATTTAGGTATTTTATATCCATATTCAGACCTTTTAAAAGAGTTAGGAACAAAAGTAGGTAATCTAGAAGTTAATATAAAAGAAGAGAATAATATTTCCTTTAAAACAAAACTACAAGAGTTAGATTTTCCTTTTGAAAAGAATGGAAAGAAAATAACTGAACTAGAAGCAACTGGAATTATAACAGATGCTTTTACTGAAATTAAGACAGATAATTCAGATATTGATATTATCCTTAAAAAAGATGAATTAGCACTTTTAAAGTTAGATGGAATAGATATTGTATTAAATAAAGATGAAAACTCTTTAAATGGTAAAATTCCTTCTTTAAATATTGAGTTGAAAAACTCTAAAATTAAAGTTGATACAAAGAGCACTTACAAAGTAGAGTGGGCAAATATAAACCTTGATAATAACCAAGTTAAATTTGATGCAAAAGCTCTTGATTTGAGTTTGCCTTTTGAAAAAGAGGGCAAAGTTGTTAAAGACTTAGTTTTAAGCGGTCTTTATAAAGATAGTATCTTAGAGTTAAAATCAAAAGATAAAAATTTAAATATTAAATATCTTACAGATAAAAGTAAGGTTTATATTGACTTAAAAGATTATAACTTAGTTTATAATACTGATGAAGTAGACAATGAAGACAAAACTTCTTATTATATAAAAGGTATAAACTCTAATATAGTAGTAAATAAAGACTATGTTATAAAAGCTGAAGATTATGACTTTACTTTTGCAGAGCATTCAACAAATGTAGAGTTAAAGTATAAAGATACAAGTTTTCTTTATAATCAAGATTTTAATGGTAATTTAAAGCTAGAAGCTAAAAACATGAGTGATGAGTTTTTAAACTCTTTATTAAGTAAAGATTTAATAAGTGGTGGAAATGTAAATATAAGTGCCTATGGAAAAGATAAAATAGTAAATGGTACAGCCTTTATACAAAATAGTAAAATTAAAGACTTAGCAATATTAAATAACTTACTTATCTTTATAAATACTTCACCTGGACTAATTAATCCTTTATTAGCGATTCCATCTGTTGTGGGAATGGCTACAAATGGTGGTTTTAACATAAATGGTTATAGAGTAACAGATGGAAGAGTAGATTTCTCTTATGATTTTGATTCAAAGATTTTAAATATGTATAAAATCTTTACAAAAGGAAATGGAATTGATTTTGATGGAGATGCAAGTATCAATTTTGAAACTTCTCAAATTGACTCTAAATTAAAACTGATTTTCTTAAAAGATTATTCTAGAATAGTTGGGGAGATTCCTGTATTTAACTATTTATTCTTAGGGGATGAAAAAAGAGTAGATACACAAGTAGAGATATATGGAACTTTACAGAACCCAGAATATAAAACAAACTTAGCAAAAGATGGGATGAATGCTCCTGTAAACTTCTTTAAAAGATTGATAGAAGCACCAAAGAAAATATATGATTCAATAAGTGAGTAGAAAAAATTCTACTCATTTCTTAAAACATCGATAACATCAATGTTTGTAGCTTTTTTAGCTGGATAGTATGAAGAGATTAAAACAATAACTGCGGCTCCAATTACAATTGATACAAAATCAAAAGTAGAAAGGTCTAATGGTAGTTTTGATGTTCCATAAACGTCAGCAGGTAGGGAAATAATTTCAAAAGTATCAAGAATCCACATACCTAGGAAACCTAAACCTATACCAATTATAATCCCAGAAAACCCAATAATAGTTCCTAGTTTTAAAAATATTTTTTTAATTTCTTTAGAAGTTGCACCCATAGATAAAAGTAGGGCAATCTCTTTTCTTCTACTCATAACTGTCATAAGTAAAGAAGAGATGATGTTAAGTGATGCAACAAGGATAATTAGCATTAAAACAATAAATAAAGCTTTTTTCTCCATTTCCATTGCAGCAAAGAAGTTTCCATTTTGTTGCCACCATCCAACAACTCCAGCTCCACCATTTAAAGCTAAAAACTCTTTTAAGGGTTTAATATCTTTCATAGCATTATCAGAATAAACATGAATCCCATCATAAATAGTTTTAGGCTTTTTAAGAAGAGTTTGTAAGGCTTCTATAGATGTATAAACATAAGTTTTATCATAGGCATGAAGACCAGATTTAAATGAACCTTCATAGGTAAATCTTTTTAGTTTTGGCATCATTGAAAGACCAGTAGGACTTAAAGAAGTAAAGTAAAGAGTAACTTTCTCTCCTTGTGCTAAATACAAGTTCTCTTTAATACCATTACCAACTACGATATCATATTTATCTAGTTCTAGATTTTTTACAGCTTTTTCATAAATAGAGTTAATAGGAGCTTCTCTTTTTGGGTCAACTCCAAAAATCATACCACCATTCATAGATTCACCACTTTGAAGTATAACTTGCGAACTTAAATATGGAGAAAATTTTAAATTAGGAAACTCTTTTTCTAAAGATTTAAGAAGGTCATTATCAACACTGTTTTGAAATTTAGGATAGATAGATAGGGGATAGTTCATTGTAAAAAGTTTGTTTTCAAACTCTTTAGCAGTTCCATTCATTATTGCCATAGTTATGATTAAAACCATAACACCAATTGCAACACCAATAAATGCCAAAATGGCACTTATTGATATAAAAGGATTTTTTTTGTCAAACTTTAGATACTTTTTGACAATAAAATTTACTAATTCTTTATTCAAATTAGTTTCCTGCCACTAAACCTCTTTTAGGTCCACTTTTTCCATGGCATTGTTTATATTTTTTACCACTTCCACAAGGACAAGGTTCATTTCTAGCTATTTTTTTCTCATTTGAAAGAATTTGTTGTTCTTCAAGGTTTGTAATTGCACCTTCATTAGCTTCTTCCATTTCAGCTTTCATCTTTTCTAAAGCTTCTCTCTCTTTTTGTGCATCATCTTGGCTTTGTAGTTGAACAGTAAATAATACTTTGATAATCTCATTTTTAATATTTGAAATAAGCTCAATAAACATATTATAAGACTCTTTTTTATACTCAACTAATGGGTCTTTTTGGTTATAACCTCTAAGTCCAATACCAGTTTTAAGAGTATCCATAGAGTATAAGTGCTCTCTCCAAGCTTTATCAAGAATTTGTAAATAAAGAATTCTCTCTATTTCACTTTTTTGCTCAGGAGCTGCAACACTCATCTTTTGCTCATATACTTCTTTGATAATAGAGATTAGTTTTTCTTCTAATGCAGGATAATCTTCAGCTACAATATCCTCTTTCTCTACTAATAAGTTAAGCTCTTCTTTGAATTTAGTAATAATAAACTCATAATTGAAGTCTTCTGATGGCATACCATCAATAATTTCTGCATTCATAAGAAGGTTTTGAATGTATTCAGCTCTATTTTCATCAAGTTTAGAGTTGATATCATAATCAGGGTTTAATAAGTCATTTCTAAATGCGTAGATTACTTTTCTTTGTTCATTTGCTACATCATCATATTCAAGTAGGTGTTTTCTACTTTCAAAGTGCATAGATTCTACTTTTTTCTGTGCATTTTCAACGGCTCTTGTAACCATTTTTGATTCGATGTGTTCACCTTCTTCAATACCAATTCTTTCCATGATACCTTTAATCTTATCACTTCCAAAGATTCTAAGAAGGTTATCTTCTAGTGAAAGGTAAAATTGAGACTCACCAACGTCACCTTGTCTACCAGATCTTCCTCTTAGTTGGTTATCAATTCTTCTTGATTCATGTCTTTCAGTACCAATAATTGCTAAACCACCTAAAGATAAAGTCTCTTCATTTAGTTTAATATCAACACCTCTACCAGCCATATTAGTAGCAATTGTTACTGCACCTTTTTGTCCAGCATCTGCAATAATCTTACCTTCTTTTTCGTGTTGCTTAGCATTTAATACTGTATGAGGAATTTTTAATTTTGATAATAGTTTATTTAAGTGCTCAGATTTTTCAATTGAAGCAGTACCTACAAGAACAGGTTGTCCTTTTTCATGGTACTCTTTAATCTTTTTAGCAACAGCATCAAACTTTTCTACTTCACTTTTAAAAATTAAGTCATTTCTATCAATTCTTTGAATTTCCACATTTGTAGGAATAGATACAACATCTAAGTTATAAATCTCTGCAAACTCTGTTGCTTCAGTTTGAGCAGTTCCAGTCATACCTGCTAACTTGTCATACATTCTAAAGTAGTTTTGGAATGTGATATCTGCAAGAGTTTGAGACTCTTCTTGAATAGTAACACCTTCTTTAGCTTCTAAAGCTTGGTGTAAACCTTCCGAGAATCTTCTTCCTTCACTAAGTCTTCCTGTAAACTCATCAACAATAATTACTTCATTGTCTTTTACAACATAATCAACATCTTTTTCAAAAATATAGTTTGCTTTTAAAGCTTGATCTAGGTTGTGAGATAACATTGCATTCTCTAATGAGTATAAGTTATCTACTTCATATAATCCTTCAGCTTTTTCAATACCTTGTTCTGTTAATAAAACTGATCTATTTTTTTCATCAACTGTAAAGTCACCAGTTGAGTATGGCTTTTCACTTGGGTCTTTAGGCTCAATTAATTCACCTTTTTCTAATTGCATTGCAATTTGTTGTGATTTTACATAATCGGCACTTTTATGATTAGTAGGTCCAGAAATAATTAAAGGAGTTCTTGCTTCATCAATTAAAATAGAGTCAACTTCATCAACGATTACAAAGTGATGTTGTCTTTGAACTTTTTCTTCTAAGTCATAATGCATATTATCTCTTAGATAGTCAAAACCAAACTCATTGTTTGTACCATAAGTTATATCAGCATTGTATTGTTCTTTTCTTGCTTCATCATCTTTTAAATCACCAGTAATAGCTCCAACTTGGAAACCTAAAAAGTTGTATAAAGGTTCTAACTCTTTTGCATCTCTACTTGCTAGGTAGTCATTTACTGTAACAACATGAACACCTTTTCCTGTCATTGCATTTAAAATAACTGGTAAAGAAGCAACTAATGTTTTACCTTCACCTGTTTTCATCTCTGCAATTCTACCATCGTTTAGAACCATTCCACCAATTAGCTGAACATCATGGTGTCTCATATTTAGAGTTCTTCTACTAGCCTCTCTTGTAATTGCAAAAGAGTCATTTAAAACTTCTTCTAGTTTTACTTCTTCATTTTGAACTTTTTGTTTTAAAGCATTAAAAGCAGATTGTAGTTCTTCATCACTCATAGCTTGATATGTTGTTTCTAAAGCAGTGATTTGATTAGCTCTTTTTCTATATCTTTTTACTTCTCTGTCATTTGATGTGCCAAAAATTTTTGAAAACATATTAATCATAAAATAAATTCCTTTTTACCAAATCCTTCGCCATACATTTAGTTTAATTTGGTATTCGTTATAATCGAAAGATTATATAAAAAACAAGGTTAAAAAATGGTTTATAAACTTTTACTATTTGGGATAATTACATTTTCAAATTTATTAGCGGTAGATGAATTAAAAGAAATTAAAACTTTTCAAGCAGATTTTACTCAAACAGTTACCAATGAATCAAGTAAGGCTATCTCTTATGAGGGAAAAGTATTTATAAAAAATAATGATAGAGTATTATGGAAATATCTTTCTCCAATTGAGAAGAATGTATTTTTATTAAATGATATTGTTGTTATTGATGAACCTGAGTTAGAGCAGGTTATCTATACACGTTTAAAAGAGGAGTTGAATATTCTAAGTATTCTGCAAGATTCAAAGAAGTTATCAGAAAACAAATATGAATCTTTCTTTTATAATAGAAAATATGAAATTTTAATAGATGAAAATAAAATAAAACAAGTTTCATATAAAGATGAATTAGATAATTCTATTGTTATTAAATTTACAAATGTAGTTCAAAATCAAGAGATTCCAGAAGACTTTTTTAGATTTATTCCTCCAAGTCACTATGATATTATAAAAAAATAAACATTTTTTAGCTACTATTTCGCCCAAGGTACAACAGACAATAGCTTGAAAGCTTTTCAAGAGGAAAGTCTGGGCTGCAGTGAAGCATGGTTCCATTTAAAGAATGGCTAGGGTAACCTAAGGGACAGTGCAACAGAGAGTAAACCGCCAATTTTATTGGTAAGGGTGAAAGGGTGGGGTAAGAGCCTACCAGCACTTTAAGTAATTTTAGTGGCTATGTAAACCCAACCAGCAGCAAGAAGAGCTTGGTAATAAGCTTCACGCTTATGTTCTTCGCAAGATTGCTTAAGTAATTTAGCAACTAGATAAATTATTGTCAAAAACAAAATCCAGCTTACCGTTGTGCCTTATTTTTTTCTTACTAATTTTAAAATAAACAAAAATAACAAAAAAATCAATCTCTAAAACTACTATAAATACAGCTGTTGAACTAAATTAAACTTTCTTTTGTAAAATTCCAGTCACATTATCGTCACATTATTTTGGAGAAAATATGAATTTTACAAAAAAAGTTTTTTTATTAACATCTTATCTATTAGTGAGTATATCTCTTAATGCAAATGAAACTATTGAATCTTTTTCAAAAACAAAAAAGCTTATGAAAAAAGTATATAAATCAAATCAAACTACCTTTTATGGAAATTGTAACTATAACTATAAAGATAAATCAAACATGATATTAAGAGAAAGTTGTGGATATAAACCTAGAAATGAGTACACAAAAAAGGGCAAAAAAAATCAAAGAGCAAGAAGAATAGAGTGGGAGCATGTAATTCCTGCTGAAAACTTTGGAAGACAATTTGCTTGCTGGAGAGAGGGAAATGAAGCTTGTGTTAAAAAGAGTGGTAAAGAGTACAAAGGAAGAAGATGTTGTACAAAAGTAAATAAAGAATATCGATTGATGCAAGCAGATATGCATAATTTAGTTCCAGTAATTGGGGAATTAAATGCAGATAGATCAAACTTTAGATATGGCTTTATTGATGGAGAAAAAAGATTTTATGGTGAGGCAATTGATTTTGAAGTAGATTTTAAAAGAAGAGTTGCAGAACCAGCAGATAATATAAAAGGAAATATTGCTAGAACATATTTTTATTTTGAAAAGCAGTATGGAATGAAAATTTCTAAAAAAGATAAAAAACTATTTATAGCTTGGGATAAACTTGACCCAGTAGATAATTGGGAAAGAAAAAGAAATAATCTTATTTCTAAATATCAAGGTAATAAGAATCCCTTTGTAAAATAAAATATTTAGACACAAAAGTGTCTAAATATTAGAATCCTGCAGAGTAACCTCTACTTGAATGACTCTTAATTAAACCATAATAAGTTTTATCTCTTATTTGTTTAATCATATTTCTTAATGTAAAGATAGAAGTATTTTTATCTTTCCAAGCATTCTTTTTAATTGTTTCTACATCAACAATTGTTCCTTGGCTTTTTAAGATAGTATGGAAAATGTTCATTTGTGTTTTAGTAAGACCCACATCAACATTTTTTCTATCAAAAACTTTTTTAAGAACTTTATCATAGTAGAAACCTTTTCCAAGATCAATTCTACTATCAACTTGTTGGCTTAAAATCTCTTTTAAAGTCTCTTCAAGAGGTAAGTTAAACTCTCTTGCTTTACTTTTTAGAAATCTTTCCATTTCTTTTGTTAAATCTATTGTAATATTGCTGCTCATAATAACACCTCATATTTTTATTTTAATTATAACACATATAATTATAGGAAAGCTTAAAATTGAGACAATTGTGAGACAATTCTTTTCAAATTTTTAAAAATGTGACAAATATAATAAGAAAGTGTCTTATTTGTTTTTATTCCAGAGCTCTAGAAACTCTTTTCTATTATAAATTTTTGCACCTAAATCAGTCTTGTATTGTAGCTGTGGATGCCCTAAATTCCACATTTTATAATTATTACTTTTCAAATAATCATTTAATAGAACCAATTGTAATTTTCCCCAATTGTTATATTTTTTATTTTTTGTAGTAAATCCAGATAATGATGTATAAATTGAGCCAATTTGGTAGCCAATCTCTCCAGAAATGAGTTTTTTGTCATTTTTTTCGTATAATTCTATACTAAATAAATTAAAATTTTCATATAAGCTAGAATTAATTTTAATGTTATTTAATATGTTTATATACTCTTGTGTTAACCATGAATTGGGATGGTAAGCATTTATTTTGTCTAAAACTTTTTCAAGATTTTGACTTATATCAAGAATATAGTTATTTTCCTTTATCAATTTTTTTACTTTTCTAGGGACTTTAATATCATCAAAATGTAGTACAGCATAGTCAAATTGTATTTCAGGGAGTAAAACAAACTCTTCTTTATGATACATAGAAGTAGTAATGAATCCTTTTTTAGCGGCTTCAATATAGAACTCACAAGATAAGTCATCACTCCAGTAGTAGTTCTCTTTCATGTTAGGATAAATATGCTTATTTAATATTTCTTCATCTTGTAAATCTTCTAAAGTTAAATAGTAAATAATAACTTATCCTTTATATTAATTGTTTTTTTACAAAATCTAAATAATGACCTTCTTCCTCTTCTAATTCATCATGGGTTCCACTTTGAACTAGTTCTCCATCATTTAAAACATAGATTTTATTTGCATTTTTTACAGTACTTAGTCTATGGGCAATTGTTATAACAGTTTTATCTTTTAAAAACTCTTTTAAATCATTAAATAGTTTTGCTTCTGTATGTACATCAAGTGCAGAGGTAGATTCGTCAAAAATAACTATGCTAGGATTTGCAATAATCATTCTAGCAATAGATAGCCTTTGTCTTTGTCCTCCACTAAGTCTAATACCATGTCTTCCAACAATAGTATCTAAACCATTTTGCATATTTTCAACAGTGTGTTTTAATTGAGCTACTTCTAAAGCTTTGAAAATCATCTCTTCACTAATGTTTTCATTTCCCATTGTTATATTAAATCTAAGGGTGTTATTAAATAGTATGGGCATTTGTAAAACTAAGAATATAGACTCTCGTAATGATTTCTTGTCAATGTTATCACTACTAATACCATTATATTTTATATCTCCAGAGTTCTTTTCATAGAACCCTGCAATTAGTTGGCTTAGTGTAGTCTTGCCACTTCCACTTGCTCCAATAAGGGCTATTTTCTCTTTAGGTTTAATTTCAAAAGAGATATCCTGTAAAGTTTTCTTATCTTTATTATATGAAAAGTTTAGATTCTCTATCTTTATATGTATGTTTGTATCTTTTTTTAGTACTTCTTTTCCTGTGTGCTCTTTTTTTAGGGTAAATATTTTATTTATTCTTTTCATAGCAGCACTAGCAGTTGTATATGAGTATTGCATAGAAAGAATATCTTGTACAGGAGTCATAATAAACCAAATGTATCCAAACATAGCAAACATCATACCAATACTAAGGTCACTATATGCAACCATAAGTAATCCAGAGGCTCTAAGGATTTCAAAAGAGGCTAAAAAAACAGTAAATGAAAATCTTTCATAGGCAACACTTTTATAGTTGTATTCATTTGAAGTATTTTTTATATTGTTAGCTTTTGTTATTGAGTTCTCAAAAAAGTAGTTTTCTTTATTGCTTGCTTTTATTTGTCCAAATAGTTCTAAAGTTTCTCCAATATCATTTTGAAACTCTTCAATTGCTTGGTTCTCTTCTTTTTTTAGAACTCCAACTTTTTTTGCTATTTTCTTTGAAATAAGCATTATGATTGGTTGAATTAATAAAATCATCAATCCTAATACCGGATGAATAGCTATCATTACAATAGATACAGCAATAAGTGTTAAAACTGAAGCTACAAATTTACTAGCTCCTTTTATAATAAAGTCATCTAAAGTATTTACATCAGTTACTAAGTTTGCTGCAATAGAACCACTTCCTAAGCCTTCATACTCATTCATGCATACTTTTTCAAGATGTTTAATTGCTTTTTTTCTTATTTCAAAAGTTATATACTTTGAGATTTTAGTAAATATTTTTGTTGTGATGACATTAAAAATAAAGTGTAAAAACCTTAATAATATAACGGCTACAGTTACAATAGCTATATAATAAAAGGCATTTCCAGCTCCAATATTAGAGTTGATTGTATTTAAAAAAAAGTCCGGCTTATTTAAAAGTACTTCATCTACTAACGCAGGTAGCATTAATGGAATAGGAACACTAATAGCAATAGCAATGATTGTCACTACTTGACCAAGAATAAGTGCTTTCTTGTTTTCAAGTAGTAGTTTAAAAAGGTATTTTAGATTTATTTCTTGCATTTAAGAGTTTATTTGCTAAGTTTTTCGCAAATATCTAATTTCATTCCCTCGTGGTATTCACAATTTAATCCACATTGATAAGTACCTCTTGTACTTAACTCTAGTCTGTCTAACTCTTTTTTTGATTCAACTTGGCATTGTTCTAAAGTTTTGTAAACTCCATGTTTTTTACTTCTTTTTTCATTTGCTTTATCTGGATAAATCAATGACGTCCATGTCTCTTCTTTTTGTTGTCCACCAAAGCATCCTGACAAAATAACTGATGCAAAAATAGAAAGTAGTAGTGTTTTTTTCATATATCTCTCTTTTTTATGTTTTATAATAGTTCGTTTACGATTTTTCTACAATTAATATGTTATCATATCAAAAATTATTTAAGAGAATAGTATATGAGAAAACACTTAAGTATTTTAATTATTGCACTTTTCGCTACATTTGCACATGCAGAGAACTTCTCAGAGATGAGTACTCAAGAACTTATTTCAATTATGGGTTATGTTGATAATAAAAATAAAAAGAAATTTGAAAATGAATTAAGAAGTAGAATTTCAACTATGACTCCAAAAGAAAAAACTATGTATCAAAAGAACTTAAAAAAGATGAAAAGATAATGAAAACTAGACTATTACTTCTTGAAGATGACTTAACACTTAGCGAGACTATAGTTGATTATTTTGAAGAGCAAGGTTTTAATGTAGTTCCTGCTTATGATGGTGATGAAGCAAATGAGCTTATTTATGAGCAAAATTTTGATCTTTTCTTACTTGATGTAAATGTTCCTTCAATGAACGGCTTTGAACTTTTAAAGCAAGTTCGAAGTGAAGGAAATAAAACACCAGCAATATTTATTACATCTTTAAACTCTATGGACTCTTTAGAAGAAGGTTTTGAAAGTGGTTGTGATGACTATATTAGAAAACCTTTTGAATTAAAAGAATTGCTATTGAGAGTTCAAACAATTATAAAAAGAGAGTATTCTCAAAAACAAGAGTTAGTTGATATTACTGAAAATGTAAAGTTTAATACTCAAACAAATGAACTAATTAAAGATAATGAAATTGTTCCTTTAAACTTTAAAGAGCTTAGGCTATTAAAGTTCTTTTTACAAAATAGTGATGAACTACTTATTCATGAACGAATACTTGAGAATGTTTGGGATTATGATGAGGAACCAAGTGATAACTCACTTCGAACATATATTAAAAACTTACGAAAAATAGTAGGAAAAGATAAAATTGTTAGTCTTAAAAAGCTTGGATATAGATTTAACTCAAAGTGAGAAGAAGACACTTTTAGGCTTCTTAACTTTATACTCTTTTTTTACAATAGTTATATTGCTATTTATTTCATTTTTGTATTACTCGTTTCAAAAAGATTTGATGCTTCAACAAAAAAGAGCTTCAATGCAAGATTATTCTAGTGAATTGATATTTAGATTAAAAGATTTACATATCAACTTTGATAAATATAAGTTTTATCCAAGGGATGAAAACTTCAATTCTGCCATTTATGATAGTGATAGAAAACTTATTTTCTCAACTTTAGAGTCTCAAAATGTAGATTTTAATAGTGAAGTTTATACAACTGATTCTAAAATACACTTTGTTGAGCAACCTGAATCATACTATTTAGGTGCAAAGTATGTGGTCTTAGAAATCAAAGATGATTTACTTTGGTTTGAGAACTTAAAAAAAGAGATTGCACTATTTATTTTAATAGCTTTTGCTTTTATGGTCTTTTTTGGGTATTTTTTATTAAAGCTATTTTTAAAACCAATGAGAGATGCATTACACTTGCTTGATAGATTTATCAAAGATACAACCCATGAACTTAATACTCCTGTTTCTGCTGTAATTACAAATGTAGAGATGATAGATATTGATTCTTTAGATGAAAAGTTAGCTAGAAAAATAAAAAGAATAGATACAGGAGCTAAAACTATTTCTAATATCTATGAAGACTTAACTTACCTTACATTAAATAATAAAATCATTTCTCAAGATGAGAATATAAATCTTTCAAAAATAGTAAGACAAAGGGTTGATTACTTTAAAACCCTTGCTGATGTTAAAAAAATAGAGATAAAAACTTCTATAAAAGAAGATATATTTATTTTTTGTGATAATAAAAAAATATCAAAACTAATAGATAATCTTCTTTCAAATGCAATAAAATACAATAAAGTAAAAGGACAAATAAAAGTCTCTTTACAAGAGAATAGCTTAATAATTGAAGATAGTGGAAAAGGCATGAGCCAAACTCAAGTTGAGCAACTATTTGAGAGGTATACACGATTTGATAAGAGTGTAGGGGGCTTTGGAATAGGCTTAAATATTGTTTCTATGATTGCAAAAGAGTATAATCTTAAAATAAATGTTCAATCTCAAGAAAAAATTGGAACAAAAATGGAAGTAACATGGCAAAAATAGTTTTTACTCTTTTTTCTTTAGCCTTATTTTTAAATGCAAATGATATTTACGAAAACAATTGTGTATCTTGTCATAAAAGTTTGCCTGTATCAATTGATAAATACTTTTATAGATATCTTTTAAAATATAGTAGTGAACGTAGTGTAAAAGAGGCTATGACTACTTACTTAAATAATCCGACTAAAGAGACTACTATTATGCCAGAAGCCTTTATAAAGAGGTTTGGAGTAAAAAAAGCTACAAAATTAGATGAAAAACAACTTGCTGAAGCTTTAGATATTTATTGGGATAAATATAAAGTGTTCGGAAAACTAAAATAGTAAAATAAAATCTTCACAATCACTTCACGATTAACTTTTATACTTCTTCTATAAAAATTAAGGAGTATGATATGAAAACTACAAAAATCTTAATGAGCTTAGCAGTAATTGCAGGAACATCTTTATTTGCAAGTGATGGAGCTAAAATTTATAATTCATGTGCAGGGTGTCATGGTGCAAATGCTGAAAAAGCAGGTTTAGGAAAATCTGCTGTTATTAAAGGTTGGGATGTAGAAAAAACTGTCGCAGCTTTAAAAGGATATAAAGATGGTTCTTATGGAGGACCTATGAAAGGTGTAATGAAAGGTCAAGTTACAAGACTTTCAGATGCAGATATTAAAGCAGTTGCTGAACATATCAGTAGCTTAAAATAGAGACCTAAAGTTTATTTTAGGTCTTAAAAGGTTTTATTATGAAAAAGTTAGTATTAGCAACAACACTTTTAGTAAGTTCACTTTTTGCAGGTGGTGATAGATTTCATGATTTTGCAAAAGTAAGATATTCTGAACCAGTTTATGAGTATGTATATGAACAAGAGCCTCAAAGACAATGTGATAAGGTAAGAAAAAGAGTTAGACATTATGATCAGGGTTCACATGTAAGAAATGATAGTCTTGGAATTGATACATTAGTTGGTGTAGCAGCTGGGGCAGTTTTAGGAAGTCAAGTTGGAAAAGGTAATGGTAGAGTAGCAGCTCAAATAGTTGGTGGTCTTCTAGGTGGTAAAGTTGCCCATGAGATTAGAAATAACTATAACTCTTCATCTAATGCAGATTATAGATATGTAACAAGAACAGAATGCTATGATACTTATAAAAATGTTGAAAGAAAAGTTATAACTGGATACAAAAACTACTTTGTTTACAATGGTGTAGAACATTATAAAGTTACAAAAAGACCTAAGAAAAGAATTAGAATCACTCACTCAATAAGTTTTTAAAGCTAAGGATTTATCCCTAGCTTTAAGTAAGTAGTCTTGTAACAATATTTTGATTTATATTGCTTGATTGAGCTGCTCCATAAGCTCCTATCTGAGCTAAAATATTTTGTTTGTTAAAATCACTTATCTCTTTAGAATAATCTAAATCAGCAATTGTAGAACCAGCTTCTCTTGTAGATGTAACTTGTGTAAATAAGTTTCTTCCTGAACTTTGAAGCTGATTTTGAACAGAACCTAAATCTCCTCTATAATCATTTAATTTAGTTAATGCTTCATCTACATCCCCTAAGTAAGCTCTTGCAGTACTTGCATCAAAAGAAGAAGGCTCTTGATTAACTAAACTTTCTAAGCCAACTCCTACTGTATTTGATTGAATAGAGTCTGTTTCAATTATATCTTCAGAAGATGTTCCTACTTGAAACTGTTGACTTTGACTTGCTGCTTTGTCTTCACTAGCATTTTGTAACAAAGTTTGCTCGTTATAATTAGTGTTAGAAGCAATATTATCAAAGTTTTGTAACAAGTCTTTGATTTCTGTTAATATTTGATCTCTTCCTTGTTGAGAAGTAGTATCAGTAGATGCTTGTAATAGCTTCTCTTTTACTGTATCTAAAATATTAGATTGCTCACTAATAGATTTATCAGCAATTTGAAGTGAAGCTAAACCACTATTTACATTATCAATAGATTGAGTTAGTCCACTTGCTTCTGTTCTTAGTTTATCAGATATTGATAAAGAAGAAGCATCATCTGCTGCACTATTAATCTCTTTTCCTGAAGAGATTTTATTTAGTGATTGATTTAAATTTAAATAAGGCGATTGGTCAAGTTGTACATTATTGATTTGCATAACTACCTCCTTACGGTATATAACAAATTGTATTACTCCTTTGTTTAAAGTAAAATTAAGCCTAAGAATTAGTTTCCTAAAAATAATTTTATAATAAGCTGATATATAAATTAAAAAATAACTTTAATAAAACTACATCTAGTTAAAATATATTATGAAATGATACTATTGCAGTACTAATTGAAGGACTTAGTATGAAAGTGTTAAAAAAGAAAGATAAAATGTTGTTTAATAATAATGATATCTCATTTGGTAATGTTAGTATTGAAAATGATACATTGACTTTAGAAATAATAAAAACTCTACCTGCTTTTAGAAACCTAAAGTATGGAACTGAAACCCTAAAAGGTATTTTAAAATATATTTCAAAACAGAGTAAATATAAAAAGATTTATTTAAATCCATTACCTTTAGATTCAAATGGCTTAAACCTAGAAAAACTTATATCTTTTTATAAAAAGTTTGGTTTTAAAAAAAGTAGTAAAGCTGATATTTCTTATCCATTCTTAATGGAAAAAACTTTAGTTTTCTAGAGTGTTATCTTCTTGAGGAAGCTTTATGATGAAACATGCTCCTTTATTTTTATTTTCTACTTTGATTGAACCATTGAAACTTTCTTGAATAATTCTCTTTGATATTGTCAATCCAATACCTGTACCTTCTTTATCCTTTGTTGTAAATCTATCTTCAAATATTTTATTTATATATTCTTCTTTGATTCCACCAGCAGTATCTTCAATTTCTATAACTATGGAAGCTTCTTTTTTATAAGTACTTATTGTAATACTACTATCTTCTATGTTATTTTTTCCATTAAATTCATCAAGGGCATTATTGAAAATATTTAAAAGCACTTGGCATAATTCACTTTTGTATCCATAAATTTTAATATCTTCTTCAACATTGTTTATTACTTCAACTTTTTGTTTTCTAAAGCGTAAGAATAGGATTTTTAAAATCTTATTAGTACAGTCTTTTATAGTAAATTCACTTTTAATTTTATCAGGAGATAAAAAAGATCTAAAATCATTCGCTGTATCACTCATGAAGTCTACATTTTCTATAATAGTTTTAATATAGTACTCTCTTTGTTCTTCTGATAGATTTTTCATCTCTAGGTTCATTTCAAGGGCTTGTGATGTAACTTTAATAATACTAAGTGGCTGTTTCCACTGATGAATTATATTATCAATCATATTTCCCATTTCTGCAAGTTTAGCCTTTTGTGCTAATATTCTTTCAGCTTCTAATCTTTTTTCTAATTCCTCATCTACTTTCTTTTGTAATTGTTCATTTAGAGTTTTCATTGCAGTGATATCAATGGCTATACCTAAAATATATGTTTTATTAAAAAGTCCAAAAAAAGAGATTTTTATAATTCTTGTATCATAGTAAAGTTTTTTATTGTTTTTAAGTGTTATTGTATCTAGAAATTTTATTTTTTGTTTTTTTAAAACATCATTATCTTTCTCTTTTGATGTATAAGGAAGATTTCTGTGAGTGAATTCATAAGATTTTTTTCCAATAAGTTGTTTTTTGGAAGTACAGCCATATAGTTTAGTTAATGACTCATTTACTAGTAGAAATACTCCATTTTTATCTTTTAAACATATAGGAAAGGGGATATTATTAATTAGTCTATCAAGTATTTCCATTCTTATTGCTTGGAAATATGCTCCTATGAAAACAAAAGGAATAGAAAATAAAAAGATTACAACAAAAAAAAGAATTATATTTCTAGTAGCTTCTTCCATATAGGCATCATATAATTGTTTTTTTATAGAATAAATTATATAAAACTTATTATCTGTTATATCAATAGAGTTTATGTAATAAAGTAGTTTTTTATCTGAAACCTTAGTATTTTCATTTTTTATTAGTTTGTATATATTTGGTATTTCATTTTTTACTTTATGATTTGTTCCTCTTTGTGTACTCCAACTTTTGTTTTCATCTGGGTGCAGTAGAAAATTGTTTTCATTATCCATGAAGTAAACATCAAAGGATTCTTTATCTTTAATACTAGCAATTAAATCATTTGCTAAAAAATTTATAATAATAATTCCTTCAAAAGAGTTATTTCTATATATTGGTGTAGAAATTCTAATTGTAGGTTTAAAAGGAATCTCTATTTTTCCATGTTCAATATTTAAATCAAAATTAGAGATATAAAACTCTCCTTCTTTTAGATTCATAGTTTTTTTAAAGTAGTATCTTTTAGCTTTGTTCTGTAATTTTTCAACAATTTTTGTAATCCCATTCACTTTATCAATTCTAATTATTTCATTTCCATCTTTATTGATAAATCTTAATTGAAAGATATTTCCATTTGCTTTAACAAAATCACTTAGGTCTTCTCTTAAATATTTTATAATATTTTTTTCACCATCAAAAAATCTCTTTAAATCTTTATTCTCCTTGATAGTGTTTAATACTAACTTGTAATGATTGATTTCAGTATTTATTTTTTTATTTGTTTCTTTAAATTCAGTTTTTGCAATATCAAGTTTTGAGTAATAGAGCAATTCATTTTGTTTTTTCTGGATATATATGAATACAATAAATGCTAAAATAGTATTAATAATACCTATAGTAATTAAAAAAAGGAAAGTGTTTTTTCTAATAGAAGTAATATAAGCCATAATAAACTCCTTGTTAAATATAATAACAAGAAATATCATTAAAATAAGTAAAAAATATAATAAACTTATAAATTTAATCTAAAATTAACTTGTAATGTAGTCAATATGCTCATCTAATTTTTCAAAAAAGTTTGTTCTTCCTCTTCTTATTAGTTCATCTAGCTCAAAGACACAAGAAGCTGCATCAAGGCTTTTTAGCATAATAAGTTTATTGTCAATAAATCTATAAATATATAATCTTGTATCAACACTTGAATTATTGTGTACTATAATTGAATAGTTTTCTATTAGCTTATTAGTTTTTATAACTTCTTTAAACTTTTCAAAACTATACTCTTTATCTATATATCTTGCTTGAATATAGTAAACGTTGGTTTCTTTAATATTATTATCAATATAACTATTTTCAAACTCTATAAACTCTGTCTTTAAAAGATTTTTATCATAATATTTGTAAGTTCCATCTACAAGTTCAATTTTTACTTCTTTTTCTTCTTCTTGTTGTGTATTTTGAACTGGTGTATTTTCATTTGTAATTTCTATATTTATTTGACTCTCTTCTTTATCAAACTCTATTATGTTTTCATAACCTTTGTTTTTTAAAAACTCTTTTAATAATACTTCAAATGTTTTGTAATCAATTGATGAGTCTTTTTTATTTCTAGCTTGTTTTAAAGAACCACTTTCTAATAATATATTATAAAGTTTAGTTGAAGTTGGTTTCTCTTCTTGTGTTAAATAATGAGCAATAGATTTTATATTTCTAAAAAGTAGGGTATTCAATAAACCTTTTTCATACTCTTCTTTTAGATATTTTTTACAATAGTTTTCATAAGCACTTCTTGAAATCTCTTCAATCTCTTTTGAATAAAGTTCTATTTGTTTTTTAGTTGATAATCCAGAAAATAATAGTTTTTTTACATAATTAAGGTTTTGAAGGAATCTATCTTTTTTTGAAAATAGGGTGTGTTCAGTATCTAAACATGAAATCAAGTCATTAAAAATCTTTTCTTTATCATTCATTTTTACTTCTTTTTTTATTAAAACTTATATAAAACTATATATCAACTATTATTAAACTTATATAAAACTATATATCAACTATAAAAATTGATATTTTTTATGAAAATAGAAGTTATTTTAAAAGTGTGGAATGATAAATTAAAAAATAGAAAAAATAGAAATAGAATAAATAAAATAATTTTTTAGTAAGAGTAAAATTTAGGCATAAAAAAAGGGTCCATCCGAAGATAGACCCTTTATAAGTTGAATAGAAAGTAAAATTACTTAGCTACAGCTTCTTTTAAAGCTTTACCAACTTTGAATTTTGCTACAGTTGTTGCAGGAACTTTAACAGTTTTGTCTGTTCCAGGAACTTTTGCAGTTCTTTCAGCTCTATCAGCTGTTGTAAATGTTCCAAATCCAATAAAACTAACAGATTCTCTTTTTACTAAAGTTTCTGTAACAGTTTCTAATACTGCATCAACAGCACCTTTCGCATCTTTCTTAGAAAGACCAGCTTTTGCAGCAACTGCATCAATAAATTCAGCTTTGTTCATAGACGAACTCCTTGTGTAAGATAAAAATTTAATAAACTTTATAGTAACTAACCTTTAAAATAGCTAAAAAGCTGATATGTTGGGGTTAAAATGCTATAAAATTTAACTATTTATTATTTATATGTTGATTTTATACTTAAAAGTCGACAAGAATTCTCTAGAATTGCAATTCTTTTTACAAGATTATTGATATCCCTGTCATACACGTATGTACCAACACCCTTAATAACAATTATATGTTCTTGTGATTCTTTTAAGTATTTTGTTATCTCTAAAGCATTTCTATCATACCATGAATCAAAATCTCCGGGGTCATATACTTTTATTTTAGAAAACTCTGTTTTCCCAAAATAATCATCAAAAATAATCTCATCATGTTCAAAGGTATATGCAGTCGTATAAATTGGCATTCCAAATGCAATATATTTTGCTTCATGTATATTATTGTATATAGTTGCATGAATTTCTGATTCAATACTTGCAACATTCCATCTATAATCTCTTTTATTCATATTAAGCTTACATAATGATTTTTCTGTCATTTCATCAAAGATTGCATCAGAGGTATTAATTATAAATGTATTATGGTCTACTTTTGAAGATATTGCACCATGATAGATACCAAAGAAATTTTTTCTAAACATTGTTAAAGATAAGTCACTTAAAAGTTTAACTGTATTTGGGTCTATCATTTTAAAAAACCTTAAATAATTTTTTCGCTATTATACATAAAAACTACTAAGGACAAATTTAATGCAAATTCCCCATATTCCAGTGCTTTTTCAAGAGACTTTAGATGCTTTTGAAGATATAAATGATGGATATATTATTGATTGTACTACTGGTTATGGTGGCCATAGTGAAGGATTGTTAAAACAATATCCAAATATAAAGCTAATATGTAATGACCAAGATGATGAAGCTTTAGCATTTTCAAGTAATAGATTAAAAGAGTTTGAAGATAGAGTTACTTTTAATAAAGGAAACTTTGAGCATGTTATTGAAAAGTTTAAAAATGAGAATATAAAAGGTATTTTAGCTGATATTGGTGTTTCTTCTTTACAATTAGATAAAGAAGATAGAGGTTTTGGTTTTGAAAGTTCAGTTTTAGATATGAGAATGAATCAAAACCAATCTTTAGATGCCTCTGTTGTAGTAAATAGTTATTCTCAACATGAACTTGAAAGAGTACTAAAAGAGTATGGAGAAGTAAGAGAGTATAAAAAGGTTGCTTCTTTAATTGTAAATAACAGACCGTTTTCATCTGCAAAGGAGTTATCAACTCTTTTATCAAAAAAAATGCACAAAGGAAAAATTCATCCTGCAACACTTCCTTTTCAAGGTATTAGAATAGAAGTAAATGATGAGCTTGGAGTTCTTGAAAGACTTTTTGATTCAATAGAGAGTGCAAACCTTAAAGACTGTACTGTTGCAATTATCTCTTTTCATTCTTTAGAAGATAGAATTGTTAAAAACTATTTTAAAAAGTGGAGTAAATCTTGTATTTGTCCAAATGATGCATTTAGATGTACTTGTGGAAATAATCACTCTTTAGGTAAGATAATTACAAGAAAACCAGTTATTCCTACAAAAGAGGAAATAAAACAAAACCCTCGAAGTAGAAGTTCAAAATTAAGGATTTTCAAATTTGATTAAACTTAACCCTAAAAATTCTCTTTTAATAGTATTAGGTACCTTAGCATTAGGTCTTATACTATTTTTTCCAAAGATTTTTTTAGCAAATAATATATATTATGTTAGTAAAGATATTAATAAACTTTATGCCCATTATATCTCTTTAAAAGAGGAAAATAAATTTTTGGCTCAACAATTAGAGGATATGAAGTTTAAAAATCAAATTGAAGACTCTTTAATAATATATTCAATAGAAGAAGCTTATGATAAAAACAATAATTGAGTTCGCACTTAGAAAACCTATATTAAACCACTTTTTACTCTTCTTTTTATTAGTACTTTCTGTTTTTGCATATTTTAAAATACCAAAAGAGATTTTTCCTCCTGCTTCACTTGATGCCGTTGCTATTACTGGAACTTACGCAGGAGCAAGTTCTGACTTACTTGATAAAATGGCAGTTGAGGATTTAGAGGACGAGCTTGTATCTTTAGAAGAAGCAAGTGATATTACATCTATAGTTAAAAATGGATTTTTTTCTATAAATATAAAGTTAAAAAGAGGCTTTGAAGCTACTGATGTACTTGATGATGTAAAAGATATAGTTACAAAAACAAAAGTAAATCTTCCAAGTGATATGGACGAACCTATAGTAAAAGAAGTAATAGGTGAGATTCCTTTAATTACTGTTGTTATCTATGGTGAAGATTCTAAAGAGAAACTTCTTGATGTAGCAGATGATGTAAAATCAAGAATCTCTGCACTTAAAGATTTAAGTTCTATTTCTATTTGGGGAGATTCAGATAAAGAGTTATTGGTTAAATTTGATGAAAATAGAATCTTAGCTTATGGCTTAAATCTTCAAGATGTAGTTAACTCTGTTCAAAATATAAGCTCTATTTTTCCTGCAGGTATTATAAAAGATAGTACAAGACACTACTATTTAAGTACTTTTAATGGTGAAAAAGACATTAACAAGATTAAAAATACAATAATAAAAATAAACAATCAAAGGGTTTTATTAAAAGATATTGCAAAGGTTGAGTTTAAACTTGCTGATGTAAATAATATCTCCCATTTCAATGGAAATAGAGATGTTTCTATTGGTATAAACAAAAGTGATACTGGTGATGCAATTGAGTTAGTAAAACAAATAAAAGAGATTTTAAAAGAAGCAAAAAGAGATTATCCTTCTTTATCTTTTGATACTCATACCGATACTTCTGTGTGGATTAAAAATAGACTTAATACTGTTGTTTCAAATATTTTGTTTGGACTTTGTCTTTTATTTATGGCCTTGTTCTATTTTATTAATGTAAGAATTGCAATTGTTATTGCAATTGGTATTCCAACTTCATTTATGATAGGACTTATATCCGCTGAAGCTATGGGTTATAGTTTAAATATGCTATCTCTGCTTGGGGCGTTAATTGCTCTTGGTATGCTTGTTGATGAAGCAATTGTTGTTGGCGAAAATATTTACAGACATATGGAAATGGGTAAAAATAGACTCCAAGCTTCTTTAGATGGAGCTTTAGAAGTTTATCCAGCTGTTTTAACTGCAACTGCAACTACTATCTTTGCTTTTTTACCAATTCTACTTATGACAGGTGAAGTAGGGAAGTTTATGAAAGTATTACCGATTATGATTACAATACTTTTATTATCATCTTTAGTTGAAGCTTTCTTTTTCCTTCCTTTACATGCAAAACAGATATTTGATGTTCATAAAAAAGAGAAAAGATCAGATAGAATTTGGGAAGTGAATAAAAAAATCTATAGAACTATACTTAGTTTTCTACTAAAAAGAAAATATTTAGCAGTTATTGTTATGCTTATTTCTATTCTTATCTCAACTGTATTTATAGCATCACAGTCAAGGTTCCAGTTTTTACCAGATTTTGATTCTACACAACTATATATAAACGGTTCTGTTGGCGTTGGTAAAAAAATAGAGCAAACAGAAAAACTTGTTGAGCAAATAGAAAGAAAGATTATTGATGAATATGATTTTGCAAATAATATTGACTCTATCTCTTCTGTTACTGGTATGAAACTTGATGGTAAAAACTTGCCTCAAAATGAAGAGTTCTATTTTCAAATATTTGTAAATCTTTATGAAAGAGCACCTCAAAATATTTTTGATAAATATATAAACCCTTATTTGTCTCCAAAATATGATGATACAAACATGATTAGAGAGAAATCAGCCCAAGAGGTTGAAGAGGAACTAAGAGCTCTTTTACAGCCTTTAATTAACAGTGGTAAATATGAAGAGTTTAAAATAACTATACCAGGTGCAGGTATTGTTAAAAATGATTTAGAGTTAGCTATTTCAGGAGCAAATACTAAAAATGTAAATAACTCAGTTAAAGTTATAAAAGATAAATTAAATGAGATAAATGGTGTTTCAAATGTAGCTGATGATATTTTAGTTGGAAATATAGAGTTAAAATTCAAAGTAAATGAATATGGACAAAAACTAGGTTTCACTGAAAACTATATTATCTCTGCTGTTAGACCTTTTTATTTTAAAGGTGCTTATTCAAAAATGTTTGATGATAAAGGTATTGTTGAAGTAGTTTTCCAAAGTAAAAATAAAGATGAATTATCTTCTTTAGATAGATTTGAAGTTCTAATTCCTGGAACAGCTCAAAAAGTACTTTTAAAAGATGTTGTTACTATAGTTAGAAAAAATGCTCAGTCTCAAATTTTTAAAGAAAACTCTAAAAGAATAGTTTCTGTAACAGCAAGTATCAATAAGGTTACTTCATCTGAAGTTTTCGAACAATTAAACCCCACTCTTGAAGAACAAAAACAGTTTGTAAATATAGATATTAAAGGGGAACAAGAAGAGAATGAAAAGGTACAAAAAGAGATGGCACAAGCTGCTTTATTAGCTATTATTTTAATCTTCCTTGCTTTAATATGGATGTTTGATTCTTTAGTTAAACCTTTAATTATAATATCAACTGTTCCTTTATCTGTATTTGGAGTATTACTAGGTCATTTGGTTTTAGATTTAAATATTACAATGCCAAGTTTAATTGGTATTGTAGGATTAGCTGGAGTTATAGTTAATGATGGAATTATTATGATGGATTTTATTAAAAAAGCTAAAAATTTAGACGAGATGCAAGATTATGCACTTATGAGATTAAGACCAATTTTATTAACATCAATTACAACAATCTTAGGACTTGCGACTTTAATGTTTTTTGCTTCTGGACAAGCTTTAATTTTACAACCTATGGCAGTTGCTTTAGGGTTTGGTATTTTATGGGCAACAGTTCTAAACTTATACTATGTTCCGATGGTATATAGACTTATTTATTTAAGAAAAGCAGAATAGTTAAAACTTTTCTGCTTTTTTTATGATTGATTTAATCATATTATTAAAAACTAAATAGTGAATAGGAATTAAACTATACCAATAGATTCTTCCAAATAATCCTTTTGGATAGAAGTAAGCTGATTGAATAAGCTTATTATCTTCAATTTTAAACTCAAGCCAAGCAGTTCCTGGAACTTTCATTTGTGCATAAAGTAGTAGCCTTTCATTCTCTTTTATATCAACAACTTTCCAAAAGTCTAAACTCTCTCCTACACTAAGATTGTATTGATTTTTTCTTCCTCTTTTTAAACCAACTCCACCAAGTATTTTATCAATTAAACCTCTTGTTTCCCAAAGAAAATCAAAAGCAAACCAACCATCTTTCCCACCAATACTCGTAAAACTTTTAAAGACTTGTTCTTTTGATAAGTCTTTTAATAGTAACTCTTTTCTATCTAAAAAAATTGCATCAGCAATCTCTTTATCGTGGTTCCTATCCCAAATTTTACCAGAGTTGTCAGTATCTGACCAACGACTTATTACTTGATTAGTTTCTATCTCTTTAACAGCTCTTTTAACCGCATCTATGTATGAAATAGGGTCTATTTTAGGAAAGTATTTTTTTGCATTGTCATTTTGAATAACAACTTCTGATTTTAGCCCTTCAATCAAAGCTTTAGCTACTTTAAATTGTACAGGAGTAAACAGGTTTAGCCAATATGATGAAACATTAATAGAAAGAAAAGGTAAAGGTATTAACACTCTTTTTAAGCCTAAAGCTTTTGCTGTTTCTAGCATCATCTGCTTATATGTTAGTTGCTCACTTCCTATGTCAACTATTAAGTTTTCCTTTTCTTTTAGATAAATAGATTGCTCTAAGTAGTTTAAGACATCATCTACTGCTATAGGTTGAGCTTTTGTATTTACCCATTTTGGAGTTGTCATTATTGGAAGTTTTTCAGTTAAATTTCTTATTATCTCAAAACTTGTACTTCCTGAGCCTATAATAACTCCAGCTCTTATCCAAATAGTTTGAATATTTTTACTAGAACTTAAAACTTCACCTGTTTCTATTCTACTTAATAAGTGCTCACTTGTTTGTTCGTTTTTAACTCCTAAACCTCCAAGATAGATGATTCTTTTAACACCACACTTTATAGCTGCATCTAAAAAGTTTTGGGCTGATTGTTTATCTAGATTTTTATAATCACTTCTTGAAAGAGAATGAACTAAATAAAAAGCTGTATCTACATCTTTTAAAGCTTCTTTTAGTTTTTCTTTATTAAAAGTATCACCTTCTACAATGTCTATATTTGAAGGAAGGTTTTGAGATAAGGTTTTTTTATTTCTAACATATAGTCTTAAATCTATACCTTGATTTTGTATGAGTCTTTGCTTTAATCTTCTACCGATATATCCAGTTGAACCTGTAAGTAATACTTTCATGATATATCCTTTTTTATTTTATTATAACATTAGAAAATATCTTTTAGTATAAATTTTATTACATTTAATAGTAAATTTATATATAGTCTCACAAAAGAGACTATATATTTAGAAGTTAAATTTTCTTTTTAGTTTAAAGAAATAGATAATAGTTTTATATTGTATAAATATAAATGGAATCATTAGTAAAAAGTATGCAACAGAGTATTTCTCTACTACATTATTAAAAGTTAGTCCAAAATTGATAAAGAACATACCAAATACAAAAAATGCTACTCCTGGACAAATTAAAGCAAAGGATACTGAAGACCTAGTTTTTTCTTCATCAACATAGGTTTCAAAGTATTTATTCATTTTCATAACTTTATAACCTAAGATTCCAAAAATAATTTGGATAGAAAGAATAGTAGAAGTTAGAGTAAATAAAGAAGATTTACTCATATTTGAATCAAAGTTGTGGTCAAGTCCAAAAGATACTCTAATCATCATAATTCCTAAAAGTGTAAGAATAGGTAATATAATCCACAGTGAAGGACTAGCTTCTATTGAAATGCCTTGTTCAAACATATTTTTGAATCCCATTGTTATTTTAATGATAAGTAATAAAATAGCAAAAGAACCAAAGAATATAGCTCCAAATATTCCTAGGGCATTTATCACAATATTATGACTCATAGCACCAGGTGCTGCAAACCCAACTGAAACCATTGCCAATGCAAAGATTGAAATCATTTGAGAAAGATTATTGTTTTTTGTAAAATCAAACTCTCCTTTTACTAATAGTCTTGAAAAGTAAGTAAATATTATCTTCAATGCAAAATATCCAGCTACAACAAATCCAAGTAGGGCAAAAGGAAACATAAACTCAACTATAGACCATAAGTTAGGTACAAAAACAGCTCCTAGAACAAAACAAACATTAATAGTCATTGCATAAGTTAAAGGAATAGTCATAAGCGTGATTTCTGCATTTGAGTTCACAAGTGTTTTATAGTTGTCTGTTTTTTTATACATATTAAACTGTTTTGTATTCCAAATAAGTAGTTTAAAGTGAAAAAAGGCAAATAGTATAATACCTAATAAAGCAATTGCAATAGTAATAGATATCCATGTTCCTTTTATAAGTTCAGGAAATATATGGTTAAATGTTGCCATTGGTGTATCTTTATGTGGAACTAAAAACATTAGATACATAAAAAATGATACAGATAGCCCACCAGAACCTAATGAAGCTAAAAAACACATAGGGTTGAATTTTTCTCTTAAAGTCATTTATATCCTTTAAATATAATTTTAAATTATGGAAATATACTTTAAAAAATATTAAAAATAGATTAGTAGTATTATAAGTTTAAATTATAAATATTAATTTATAATTCAAATATTAAGGGCATACTTGATAATATTTCATATGTATAAAATTTCTGTCAGTAAAGAACTATTTAAAGATATCCAATTAAAAAAATTAAAGGTTTTAGAAAAGAGTACTTCTTCTTATTGGAAGAGAGAACTACTTGAGCCTAAAATTATAAATGACAAAATAAAATATAGTATTAAACAAATTGATAAAATAAAAATAACTAATGGTTTAGGTGAAGAGAAACCTCAAATGATTATTGAGTGTGAGAAGATAGATTATTCCTTCAAAAAAGACTTGTTTGAGTTTTATTTAGGAAGAATTATTGAACAAAAAAACTCAGACCTTGATGAAAACTATAAAGATACTTTAATACAAGAGTTATTAAGAGAAAGAGCTTTATTAGAAGATAATATGAATAGAGACCATTTAACAGGCGTTTATAATAGACGTAAAATGGAAAATGATTTGTCTATGTTTATAAATCAAAACAATAAGGATTTATTAACTGCTATTTTTATAGATGCAGATAGATTCAAAAGTATAAATGATAATTTTGGTCATGATACAGGAGATAAAGCTTTAACTTATCTTGCTAAAAAAATAGAAAAGTATGCAGGCTTTTTAAATGGTGAAGTATACAGATACGGTGGAGAAGAGTTTTTAATTTTATGTTTTCTTCCAAGATATGAAATAGAATCTAAATTAAATGAAATGAAAGAAGAGATTAAAGCTCACAAAATATATCACCCAAAACAAGATGTAACTTTAACTGTTAGTATCGGAGTATCATTTTTTAGTGATTGTAAAACAAAAGATGAAATGCTAAAAAGGGCAGACAGTGCAGTTTATCAAGCTAAAGAGCAGGGTAGAGATACTATTATTTATAATTGATTAGAGAAAACTCTAACTTGACATAAAAAAAATAGTGGAGTATGATTATAAAATAAAGGAGTTTGTCATGAGACTGCTTGTTTTATTTTTTACTTTAACTTTTACTCTTTTTGCTTCAAATATTACTCATTTTGCTTATGAAGGAGCTATAAATCCTGCAAGTAGTGCCTTTGTTAAAAAATCTATCAAAGAAGCAAATAAACAAAACTCTCAACTTATAATTTTCGAACTTAATACACCGGGTGGTTTAGTATCTTCTACAAGAGATATTGTTTCTCAGATTCTTAATTCAAATATACCAATTGTTGTTTATGTATCTCCAAAAGGTTCTAGAACTGCAAGTGCAGGAACTTTTATCTTATATGCTTCACATATTGCAGTTATGTCTGAAGGAACAAATGTAGGCGCTGCAACACCTGTACAACTAGCATTTACAGAAGAAAAAAACAGTAAACCATCTACTATGCAAACAAAAGCTATAAATGATGCAAGTGCATATATCGAAAGTTTAGCAAAACTTCGAAATAGAAATATACAATGGGCAAAAGAGAGCGTAACAAAAGGTGCAAGTATAGATTCCCAAAAAGCACTTGAGCTTGGTGTTATTGATTTTATAGCAAATGATATGACTTCCCTTTTAAAAAAGCTTGATGGTTTAGAAGTTCAAATAGATAAAAAAATAGTTAAATTAGATACTACAAACTCAAAAGTACACACTATAGAAGAGGGCTTTAAAATAAAGCTTTTATCTTATCTTTCTAATCCTAGTATTGCTTATGGCCTAATGCTTTTAGCTATTTATGGAATCTTTTTTGAGTTGATGAATCCTGGTTCTATTTTTCCTGGTGTAACAGGCTTAATAAGTGGTGCTTTAGCACTATATTCACTTAATATCTTACCTTTTGAGATAGCTGGCTTACTTCTTATTTTAATAGGACTTGTTCTTATGATTGCAGAAGTATTTATAGTAGGTTTTGGAATATTGGGTATTGGTGGAGTTATTGCCTTTGTATTTGGTTCTTTAATATTATTTGATGAAAAGACACTAGGTGTTGATATCTCTTTATCTTTAATAATTGCTTTTGCTTTAGTAAGTACAGCTATTTTTATATACTTACTTAAAATAATAATTCAAGAGAGAAAACAAAAAGCAAAAACAGGTATTGATGAAATGATAGGAGCTGTTGCTAAGGTTATTAAAAAGAAAGATGATATTTATAAAGTTGAAATTCATTCAGAAGTATGGAATGCAAAAAGTAATGAAGAGCTTGAAAAAGGTAAAGAAGTTATAGTAGAAAGTATTGATGGTTTAGTACTTCAAGTAAAACCTAAAAAGGAGTAAGTTATGTTTATGACAGTTATATATACTGTTTTTATTGTTATAGCAATAATTGCAGCTTCAATTAGAATTTTAAAAGAGTATGAAAGAGGTGTAATCTTTACATTAGGAAGATTTACAGGAGTTAAAGGACCTGGTTTGATTTTAGTGATTCCTTTTATTCAAAAGATGGTAAAAACAGATTTAAGAACTATAGTACATGATGTTCCATCTCAAGATGTAATCTCTCAAGATAATGTTTCTGTAAAGGTTAATGCTGTTGTTTATTATAGAGTAGTTGACCCTGAAAAGGCAATTATTCAAGTTGAAAGTTTTAATGATGCAACATCCCAACTTGCACAAACTACTTTACGGTCAGTTCTTGGAGGACATGACCTTGATGAAATGTTAGCAGAAAGAGAAAAGTTAAATGAAGACATTCAAGAGATACTTGATAAACAAACAGATGCTTGGGGAATAAAAATCTCAAATGTAGAGATAAAACATATTGACTTAGATGAAAGTATGATACGAGCTATTGCAAAACAAGCAGAAGCTGAACGGCAAAGAAGAGCTAAGGTCATTAACTCAAAAGGTGAGCTTGAAGCCAGTCAAAACCTTTTAGAAGCAGCTAATGTATTAGCAAATAACCCACAAGCCCTTCAATTAAGATATCTTCAGACATTAAGTGATATTTCAAGTGATAAAACAAATACTATTGTATTTCCTTTTGGAAGTGATTTAGGTAAGTTTTTTACTCAGAAAAGTTAGTGATATAAAATAGGGGAGTTAGGTGTAAACTAGAGTTTAGAAACTCTAGTTTTAAGATTACTTAGCGATTTGGTTAGCGATTGCTTCGATATCAGCATCAGAAAGACCAGCAACTTGACCTTTCATTAAACCTTTCATAGGTCCTCCGTAAGATCCATCTTTATAACCTTTCATTGCAGCAACAAATTCAGCTTTAGTCATATCTTTGATAATCTTAGATTTACCCATAGCAGCTTTTTCACCATTTGCACCATGACATGCAACACACTTTGCATATGGATTAGCAAATGCAGCACATGCAAGAATTGAAGTTAGAAGTAAAATTTTTCTCATTAGAGATCCTTTTTTTTAATTATTTCTTAGAATTTTAACCTAATAAACTTAATTTTGCTTTGATTTATATCAATACTAAATTAATTTTAAGCTAAGTAATTAAGAACGTTACTTTTATACTGAATTTTATGAATTGATTGTGTAGAAATTGTGGAGTATTTGAGTGGTTGAGAACTAATATAGTTAAACTATATTAGTTGTCTTTAAGAAGTTCTTCTTTTAGTTCTTCTTTGTTAATTTTACTTTTGTCACTAGGAACTAAAGGTAAAGATTTTTTATAAATTATTTTATTTGGAATCATATATGAAGCTAAGTGTTTTTTTAGTTCAAAGATTATCTCTTTTGAAGCAATCTCACTTCTTGCACTATAAACCATAACTATCTCTTCTTCTATCTCTTCATTTGGTATAGAGAAAATAGCACACTGGTCTATTTGAGGAAGATTATTTGCAACTACTGATTCTATTTCAAAAGGACTTACTCTAAATCCTCTTGTTTTAATCATATCATCATGTCTTGAAACAAAATAGAAGTAACCTTCTTCATCTTTATAAACATAATCTCCTGTTGCAACAACAGTTTCATCTGTAAGTTGTCCTTCTAAGTTAATTACATCTTTTAAAATCTGAATAGATTTAAATCGCTCACTCGTTTCTACAGGTGCATTCCAATATCCTTTATAGATATATCCACCTCTATGAATAAGTTCACCAACTTCTCTTGGTTTACATTCTTTGCCTTCTTCATTGATTACATATAATTCAACATCAGGAATAGCTTTACCAATAGAATCAGGTCTAATCCAGATTTGAGAAGGTTCTAGATATGTTGATCTAAATGCTTCTGTAAGTCCATGCATTGAATAAAACTTTGCATCAGGGAAGTATTTATCTAAATCTTTTAACATCTTATGTGTAACATTACCACCAGAAGAAGTTAATACTCTAACTTTAGATAGTAAATCTGCACTTGGAAGTCTATGCTCATCTTCATCAAACATAGAAGAGATATTAATAGGCATTAAAGGTACAACTGTAACTTCATCATTAATTAAGTGGTTAAAGAAGTCTCCCGCAAGAATAAATCTATGTAAAGCTAAAGTAGCTCTTTTATATAGTGAGCAGAAAATTTGATTTAATCCATAGTCAAGATTGAAAATAAGTGTTCCAGATATAACGTCATCTTCTTTTAAATCTAAGTACTGACTTACTACTCTTGCAGAGTCAATTAGATTTCTGTGAGAAATAACAATACCTTTTGGTGTACCTGTTAATCCAAATGAGTAAGTAATAACTGCATTATCATGACCACTTATCTCACAAGTATAAGGTTTATTGTAGTATTTGAAAATCTCTTCAAATGAAGCAATATCTTTGTGAGTAGTTTCATAAGATACAATATGTCCATCAAAGTTAATTTCTTCAATTGACTCTAATTTTAATCTATCCGTGATAATACATTTAATATCACAATCTTTGATTATGTATTCAACTTGCTCTGACTTTAAAAGTCTAGTTAATGGAACAAGTACATAATCAGTAGATAAAATTGCAAGTATAGCAATTACTTGTTCTATACTTTTTGTAGAGTAGATACCAATTCTACTACCTTTTGGTAAATCTAATTCTCTTAGATAAAATGCTATTTGATTAACTTTTGTAAATAACTCTTTATATGTTATCTCTTTTTCATTAAATTTTATTGCAACTTTTTCTGGGTGAGATGCTTGTGCATCTTCAATAAGTGTTCTAATACAATTTATAGACATATTTTTTCCTTAAAATTTGTCCCAAATTTGAAGGGACCTTATTTAATAACTTCTTTTTAGCAAAGGAAATAAATTCCTTTTAAAAGAAGCTTGTTGTCAAACTCTCTTTGAGAAAACTCTAAAGGGCTTTAACGAGTAAAGCCTCGAGATTTAATTACTTCTCTAACATTCCAAGAGTCCATACATCATAATTATTATCCATTACGATTGTAGGGTTGTGCTCTGAATTTAATATTTTCTTATAGAAGAATGTTACTATATCTTCTATTTCTTCTTGTTTTAATACTTTCGTAATTCCACCTGTTAAAACAATAGAGTTTAAAGCATTTAGTTTTAAGTTTACATAGGCTTGTCTATAAGCAGATACCTTACAAAGTACTAAGAAAATAGCAAGTTGCATTAAAACTCTTGTTGCTTTTTCACTTGTTTCATCAAAAATATGTTCAGTAACTTTTAAATGAGCTAATAGTTCATAAACAAACTCATTGTTTTTTGCTGCAAAGATTAAAGACTCTTTTGATTTATAAACCCCAAGTTTCTTAAATACAAGTCTATCATACTCATTTTCAGTTACCATATTCTCTTCAACTAAGTCTTTAGAGTAGTGAATATCCGTAGTTGCTCCACCAATATCAATTAAAATATATGGGTCAGCAACCTTAAATTTTGAATCAATCATAGGTAGAGTTTTATTTACAATATATGGAGTAGAAAAAATCTGATTAGAAGTAATATCATATAGGTGTTTGATATCTTCTTTCCCCATAATATCAGCTTGATAAAGGTTTGTTAAATACTCTTTTAGGTTTTCTTCTTCAACATGAAGTTTTTCATTTATGATATTTGGTAGTACTACTACATTTTCGATATTTTCTTTTAAAAATGCAGAGTCTTTTTCACTTCCAACATATACTATATTTGAGTAGTTTAAACCATCTAAGAACTTAAATAGTCTTTCATCAAAGATATTTGCTACAGAGTCAATTCCTCCAACAACTATTACTACATCAATTAAGTCACTTGGAATAGAAGTTTTTTCAATATCTCTAAATAAAACAGTATCAATAATATTAATACCTGAGTTAAAAGCAATATTTGTTGCATATTTTAAAGAAAAAGAGTTCGTAACTCCAATAATAAGAGTACTTAAACCACCATTTGCAGAAGAACAAATATGGATATTCTCTTTGTCATAATCTTTAATGATTTCACCACATTTATAAGTTAAATCATCATAAATATCTTTATTAAAGTCTCTAAAGTGTTGTTGTACATTATCTTTAGTACATAGTTTAAAGTATGTACTTCCTACATCAATTAATAGTTTATTTTCTAATTTACTCATTGCATAATTCCTATGTCATGGATGATATCATTTACAATAGATGTTGTATCTTTATTTAAATCACATTGATTTTTTTCATACTCAAAACATCTATCTGGAATTGGAACTTTTCCTCTTTTTATGATTCTAATATTTTTATTTCTATCTCTTACTGTAATCATTTCATTGTTATTGATGATATGTGGAGAGAATGGCACATCAATTGTTCCATTTTTAATAGAGTTAAATACTTTTCTCCAAAGTGTATCTGCTGGGTCATTGAATACAGCTTCCATAATAGCCATAACTTCAGCCGTTAAAATTTCTTCTTCTTCTTTATCTACAATATTTGGTAAACCATTTAATATTCTAAGTAAATATTGTGTATTTGCTACTGTTTCTGCATTTGCTTCTTTTGTAGGAATACCAGAAGCTTCTTGTTTTGTTTTTGTAATAATTTTATTCGCTCCAACCATAGAAGCAATTACTGTACTCATATTTATAAGTTGAGATGCAAAGTTTTGATCCATAGGGAATGCTCCCATCCATTGGTGATAAACTAAGTGTATATCTGCATCAGTAACACCAATCTCTTCTGAATAGTGCTTAGCTAGTTTTCTAATAACTGCACCCATTACAATATCTTGATTCATAGAACCAGTTTGAGAGAATGATACAGAGAATGATTTAACACCTTCTTCTAAAGATAATAACATCTCTAATAATTGAATTACAATAGTAATACAAGGAGGAACAAGTGTAGCTGTTAATGGTCCAAATGATTCTCTATTTATTGGTTCATTTAGTTTTGAATACTCAGCACAAACTCTTTCCACATATTTCCAGTAAAGGAATGCTTTATCTAAAGGGAAGTTCTTAGAGTAAGGTAGTAGATATGTAATTGGTCCACCTTCAATCTCAAAAATACCAGAAGCAATGGCAGTTTCTATTAAAAGTCTTGCATCAGGAGTACCATGTCTTAAAGAGATTGGTTTATTAAAGTGAGTCATCATTTTTCTTGATGTTCTATATCCATGGTTGATAAGTGGGTATCCATTTAGCATATCAACTTCATTTTCTTCACTAAGTCTTAGCATTTTCTTTGCAGTTGCATAGTCATTTAATCTTGTATTTGAATCAATAGTACAAGGTAATACATCCACATCTGCTTTATCAAAAAACTCATAAAGTGCAAACATCTTGTCATATGTTGGGAAACCACCACGAGGCTGTACTAACATTTTGTTTTTTGTTTTGAAGTTGTAAGAGATAAATAAATCTTTTGAAGCATTTTTTACAAACTCTTCAACTTCTGCAAAATCAAAGTTATCAACGTATTCGTTGTTTAATATGATATTTCTTTCTTCTTGTAGTAAACTCATTAGTTTCTTTCCTTCATGAATTTTTCTAACTCATCTAATCCTGTATTTAAATCAACTTGGTGAAATACCAAATCAAATCCATAGTTTTTAAACCTAGGAACAATATCAGAAGCATCCCCAGTTCCTACAACTAGGTTCCCACCAATCATAAATACTACATTATCAAGAAGATTTCCATACTTTGCTTTTAAGATTTTAACTTCTCTACACCAACCTTCAGCTTCGCCATTTAATGAAGAAATTAGAAGAATATCTGCGTTAGTTTCTACCACTGCATCAACAAACTCTTCTAAGTATGTATTTACACCTAAGTTAAATACTTCAAAGCCTCTAGCTTGCAGTGAAAGTTCTATAAGTCTGTTTGCTACAACGTGGATGTCGTTTCCAACTACACCTGTTACTACTTTCATTTGATTACCTACATTTTGATTATTATTAAAAGGCAAATAGTTTAGCTAAAAGTAGGTTACATTTCTATTAGAATGACTTATGAAAGTACCAAGAAATCACAACTACTTACTTTGTTTCGTAAAAGTTGTAAAATTGTTTTAAGTTAATTGTTTACTAAAGAATATTTAGATTAATATCATTTATTGAGTCCTTAGCTATTTTTTTAGCTAATTTAGTATTGTACTCTTTAATTAGTTCATCTTTATTTGCAGGTATATGATATGTTGGGTTAAAAGAGTATTTTATATTTTTACATACATTTTTAGAAAAGGATTGTTTATAAACTTTAGAGAAAAGAACTTCTTTGTTTTTTGATATTAAATCTATTTTTGTTTCTAGATTAAACTCTTTTTTCTTACAAGGGATTTGTACTTTTCCATATTCTATACATTTTCTTGAGTTGTTCACAATTTTATAGTTTAAACATTTTTCAGTATTTGTAGGTTTATAAAAATATTCAAAATTCATATTTGAGTTTAATATCTCAGTTTTAATAGTTGCATCTGTTTTTTCTTTTTTTGTTGCCAGCTTTTTATTGTTTTGTTTACTAATCTCTTTTGTAAGATGCTCTTTTAAGTTTAAATTGTCATTTTCTATATGACTTATGTAAATAGCTTCGATTTTTTTAGTAATTTTTGTTTCTTTTTCATTTGTTAAATCATTTTTTTTGTTACTACAAGCTACAAAAAATAGTGATAAAACTACGATAAATAGGGTGTTAAATACAAATTTCATAAAAACTCCTTGCAGTTAGAATTGAAATTATAGTATAAAAAAATTAATTAATTAAGATAATTAACACACAATTAACATTTTTATATTAAACTTACACCATAAGAAAATTAAAAACCTCCTACTACCAATAATTTTAATTTTCGTCATCTTTACAACTGAATATAATTGAATATAGCCTCGCTTTTTTAAGTGGGGCTTTTTTTTTCTTGATTTTAATACAAATTGATATATCATTATCAAAATTTTTTTAGGGAAATAATGGAAAGTATTAGTATTCTAACAATTATTACAATAGCATTTTTAGGTTCTTTTGGACACTGTATAGGTATGTGTGGAGGAATTGTAGTTGCTTATTCAAGTACAAAAGTAAATAGTACTTGGAATAAAACTAAACAAGCAAGTTCTCATGTTCTTTACTCATTTGGAAGAATTACAACTTATGTGATATTAGGTGCTATTTTTGGTTTTGTTGGTTCTGTTGTAACTTTTGATAATACAACTAATGGAATACTTCTTATTGTAACTGGTATCTTAATGGTTTTAGTAGGACTTTCTCTTAGCGGAAAGTTGAAGTTTCTAACTTCTATAGAGCACTCTGTATCAAAATCTGAACTTTATCAAAAAAGTTTTAGAAAACTTTTGAGTTCTGATTCTTTGTTTAGCTTCTATTTTCTTGGTATGTTAAACGGTTTACTTCCTTGTGGATTTGTTTATGTTTTTGCAATAACAGCAGCAAGTACAGCAAGTGCTATTTGGGGTGCTTTTGTTATGCTTATATTTGGACTTAGTACTCTTCCTGCGATGTTCTCTTTAGGTTTTTTTGTTGGGATTTTTAAACAAGTTGCCCTAAGAAATCTATTTATTACTTTAGCTTCTATCTTAGTAATTTTATTTGGAGTTTATACTATTTACAATGGTTATAACTTCATGAATGGTGAAACTAAAACTATACTTACACCTTCTAATTAGTTTGTTACAACTAGATTACCTTTATGTTTATTCCATAGAATTCCACAAAATTTATAAGGAGGTAATAAAGTATGGTTAAAAGTTTTAAAAAATACTTCTCATTTTTTGGTATATTAAATGCCACTACAAGCGTAAAAATAAACTCACTTCTTAATAGTTTAAACTACCTAATAAATATTGATATACCAAAGATTATGAAAAAACTTCATGTTTCGCAATTAAAACCCATCAAACTTTATTCTACTAATAAATGCAACACACAAGGAAAAAATTAATGCAAAAGAAAACTACATGTTTAAGCGTAGTTGCTTCGCTTTTTTTAGCAACAAATCTTTACTCGCAAACAAAACAAATCTCAGAAATCACAGTTGTAAGTGCTACTAAATCAGAACAATCAATCAAAGATGTAACTTCAAATGTTGAAGTAATTACAAAAGAAGAGATTGAAGAAAAAAACTTTACTACAGTTACTGAGGCTTTAGACACAATAAGTGGTTTATCATTTACTTCAAATGGTGGAGTAGGGTCTAGTACAAGTCTTTTTTTAAGAGGTATGTCTAGTAATAGAATACTTATATTAGTAGATGGTGTAAATTATAAAGACCCATCAAGTACAAGTGGTGCTTCAGTACAACACTTAATACTTACAGATATAGAAAAAATTGAAATTATTAAAGGTGCACAAAGTGGTATTTGGGGTGCAGATGCAGCAGCAGGTGTTATTAATATAATTACAAAAAAAGCAAAAAAAGGATTTAATTCAAATATTAACCTTGAGTATGGCTCATACGATACTAAAACTATAGGGACAGTTGTTTCTTATGGAGCTGAAAAATATGATATTAAATTAGGAGTAAATGTAGTTGAGTCTACAGGTTTTACTAATAAAGTTTTAAATAAAGACGAAAATAAAAATAAGTATGAAAATGATGCTTATCAAAATACAACAATCGATTTTGCTACAAATTATTATATTAATGATAAGTCAAAAATCAATTTTTCTATTAAAGATATCAATTCGTTAACAGAATATGATACTTCAACTGATCCTGATAATAGGGATTTAAAAAGTGATTCTCATTCAAGTTTATATAATCTAGCATATTCTCAAAAAATCAAAAATCATGATATAAAATTAAGCTATCAATTGTCTGATTTTAAAAGAGAAGAATTAGGGTCAACTAGAAGTACTGATGTAGTTCTTTTTGAAGGAAAGAAACATAATTTAGAAGTTAAAGATACTATTTCTTATAGAACTAAAGATTTTTTAACTTTTGGAGTAGGTAAAACTAAAGATGAAGTAAACTATTTACAAGTTAATGGAACAAAAGATAGTCTAGAGTCAAAAAGTACATTTGGATATCTTACGAATACTAATCATATTAATAATTTAGTATTTTCTCAAACACTTAGATATGATAAATATGAGAATTTTGATAATAAACTAACTGGTAAAATTGGATTACAATATATTTTCACTGAAGACTTTTTAGTAAAAACAAACTATGGAACGGCATATAATGTACCAAATGCTATGCAAGAAATGAATCCATGGGGTGGTTCTAATAATAATGTAGAACCAGAAAAAACAAAAAGTTTTGATATAGGCTTTGAATATAAAGATTTAAGTGTAACTTATTTTAATTCAAAAGTTGATAATTTAATTGATTGGTATGACCCTGATGGTTGGGGAGGTATTGATGGAATATATACAAATGTTGAAGGCGAGTCTAGGTTTAAAGGTTTTGAAGTAGAGTATTCAAAGCTTTTATTAAAAGATACCTTTGTAAATCTTAGTTATACTCATCAAAGTGCAAAAGATAGTGAAGGTAAAGATTTAACAAAAAGAGCAAAAAAAATATATAAAGTAAGTTTAGATTATTATGGATTTGATAAAATGCATTTAAATTTAAATGGTCAATATATCGGAGATAGAGTAATTAATGTTTATAATCAAGGTAGAGTACAAACTGGAAAATATGCATTAGTTAATGGTGTTGTTAATTATGATTTATCTAAAGATACAAAAGTGTATTTAAAAATGAATAATATCTTCAATAGAGATTATTACTCAACATATGGTTATGCAACAGCTAGTAGAAGTGCATATGTTGGTTTAAAATACAGTTTTTAAAAAAGACTAAGGAAACATGAAAAAATATTTATTAACTCTTCTTTTTATTGTTAATTTATCTGCCAATACTCAAAGTGAGCAAAGAATTATAACACTATCTCCTTCTTTAAATGAGATAGTGTTTGCTCTTGGTAGTGGTAAGAATATAGTTGCTAATACACAGTATTGCAACTATCCTGAAGAGTCTAAAAATATACCTAAAGTTGGTGGTTATGCTTCAATATCATTAGAAAAAATGTTAAAAGCAAAGCCAACTTTAGTTCTTGCTCAAAACTATGATGAACAATTACTTGCAAACTTAAAAAAACTAAATTTAAATTATCACTCTTTTAAAACTGATAATTTATCTTCTATAAAAACTACAATCAATAGTGTGTCAAAACTTGTAGGAAAACAGCACAAAGCACAAGAGCTTATTTCAAATATTGATAAAAAGTTAAATGAAGTTTCAAATATAGTAAAAGATAGAGATATTTTAATAGTAATTAGCCCAAGAAAAGACTTGAATAAATCTATTTACGTAACAGGAAATAATCTATATTTTAATGATATAATTAAAGCTTCGGGAAACAAAAATGCATACAAGTCTAAAAGTCTTGCTCAACCTGTTGTAAATGTTGAGAAGATAATACATATGAATCCTGATATTATAATTTTACTTGCACCTTATATTCATGATAATAAGATTAGTTTTGATGAGCTAAAAAAGCCTTGGAGAAAACTTCCAGTAAAGGCAAGTAAAAATGACAATATCTATATTATTGATAAAGAGTATGCAGGAATTCCTAGTCACAGAGTAGTTTATTTTATGGAAGATTTTAAAGATATATTAATAAATGTTAGAGATAAATAGTTTTTCAAATCATATTTTAAAAGATATTTCATTTTCTTTGAAAGAGAATGAAAATCTTATAATCCTTGGTGCCAATGGAGCAGGGAAATCAACCTTAGCAAAAGTTCTTTCAAACCTTATCTCAAATGATAAAGTAACACTTCAAAATAAAAATATCACTTCTTTAGATGATGAACAAAGAGCAAAACTAATAAACTATATTCCTCCAAAACTTGAAATATTTGATGAATATATCTCTGTTTATGAGTTTTTAGAACTATCTTTTATAGAGAATATAAATAAAGAAAAAATCGATAAAACAATAGCTTTACTAAAACTAGAAAAAATCAAAAATAGAGCTTGTAATGACCTAAGTTCTGGGGAAAAACAGCTTTTATTACTTGCTTCAAGTATTATACATAATGCTAAGATTACTATCTTTGATGAATTGACTGCAAATATGGATATCACAAGAGTTAAAGAGGCTTTTGAGATTTTTAACTCACAGTATTTACAACAAAAGATAATCATAACTCATAATCTAGACTTAGCTTTTCATTTAAAATACAAAGTTTTATATTTAGATGATGGAAAAGTTAAATTCTTTGGAGAAAGTTCTGAGTTTTTCTCAAAAGAGATTTTAGAAAAGTTTTATCACAACTGCCTAGAAGTAGTAAATAATCACTTGGTGGTAAAACTATGAATTCAATGAAATATTTAGCTTATATTTTAAGTGTTGTATTGATTTTTTCTTCATGTTTTATTGGAGAAACTACTATTTCTTTAAATGAAATATTTGATAGTTCAACTACTTCATATATGATATTTTGGGAGCTTAGAGTTCCAAGAATTATCTTAGCCTTTTTTGTGGGAGCTGTTTTAAGTCTTAGTGGGCTTATTTTTCAAACTATATTTAAAAATATTTTAATAACACCATATACTTTAGGAATAGCAAGTGGAACAACACTTTTTACAGCTATTTCAATAGTGTTTTTTCCTATGGTAGCTCTTTATATTTCAGGTATATTAGGCTCTTTTATCACTATTTTTATTCTATATTTTATTTCAAAACAGATAAACAAAAATGCAACTTTTGCTTCAACTAATTCTATTCTTTTAATAGGTATTGCCTTATCATTTTTTTATTCATCAGCATTGATGTTGATATTCTTTTTAAGTACTCTACAAGAGAACTATTCTATTGTAAGATTTACCCTTGGAAGTCTTGATGTAGTAGGATATAACAGCTCTTTAGCTGTGTTTTTAGTTGCCCTTATTCTTTTAGTTGTATCAATGATAAAAAGAAAAGATATAAAGCTTTTACTTCTTTCAAATGATATTGCATTTTTAAAAGGACTAAATGTAAATAGATTAAATCTAATACTTCTTATGACTATCTCTTTAGCTGTTGGAGTTAGTATTAGTTTCGTAGGTCCAATTGGTTTTGTAGGGCTTATTATTCCTCATATTTTAAGACTTATTTACAAACAAAGTGCCGATAAACTTATTTTGCCAGTATACTTTTATGGTGGTGTATTTTTAGTGCTTTCTGATTTGATTTCAAGGGTTCTAAATACGGCTTCTTCTTTACCTATTGGAGTTGTTACTTCATTTATAGGTGCGCCGTTTTTTGTATACTTATTATTTAGAAAACATAAGAAAAAAGCTTAAAACTATAAGAATAAAGATATCAAATCTTAGTTTGAAATCTAGTGCTTTTTTTACATCTTCTTTTTCTATATTTCTTTTACCATCTCCAAAGTAGGTCTTTTCTTTAACTTTTCCAAAGTATGAAGTAGGTCCTCCTAAAGAGACATTTAAAACTAGTGCCATAGCAGAGATTGGATGTCCAGCATTTGGACTTTCATGTTTTTTCCCATAAGAATAAAACTCTTTAAAAGCTTTTTTTGAAAAGAAAAGTAAAGCTATTAAAAGTGCAGTTATTCTAGCTGGAATGAAGTTTGCTAGATCATCAAGTTTAGCTGCAAACTTACCAAAGTTTTCATATTTTTCATTTCTATATCCAACCATTGAATCTAAGGTATTAATTGCTTTATAAATAAAAGCTCCGACAATACCAAAAAAGAGTATATAAAATATTGGAGCAACAACTCCATCACTTAAGTTTTCAGCATAAGTTTCAATGGCAGCTTTATTTATATCATTTTCACTCATTTCCTTTGTATCTCGACTTACAAGCATAGAGATGGCATGTTTAGGATTGTCTGAGGATATTACTTCTTTTACACTATCATAAAGCATTTTAGAAGAGATAGTAAAAGAGCAAAGTAGGGCTTGAAAATATATATTATCAATTTTACTTAATAAAAAAGTAACTATAAAAACAAGAGACAATAAAGAGATAGTTAATAAAAAACCTCTAAAGATACTGTCTTCATAAAACTTTTTTTCAAACCACTTTATATAGTTTCCAAAAAGAATAATAGGGTGATAAAGAGTTTTGATTACATGAAACTCTCCAAAGATAAAATCAATTAGATATGCGAAAAATAGTAGTTCTAAATACATTTTTCTATTTCACTAAAGGCTTTTTCTAGAAGTTTGATACTCTTCTTACTTTTTACTGCAATTCTTACATGATACTTGCCTAAAAAATCAAAGTTAGTACAGTCTCTTATCATGATTTTATAGGGTATTAGTTTTTCTTGTAGCTCTTTTGCTTTTATGCCTTTTAGTTTTACTAAAATATAGTTAGCTTCGCTTTTATGTATCTCTTTGATAAAAGAGTGTTTCTTAATTGTAGAATACAATAACTCTAGGTTTTCCTTATTTTTCTTTTTAGCTTTTTTATAGAAGTTTTTATATTTTAAAACCTCTATTAAATAGGTCATATCAAAAGTAGAAAGTTTCCACATAGGCTCTTTTTCTTTTAGTTTTTTGATATTTTCTTTTGATGAGATAATAGTTCCAACTCTAATTCCGGCACTTGAATAAAACTTTGTCATAGATTTTAGAATATAAAGCTTGTCATACTCTTTTAAATATTTTGTTACTGATTCATAGTTTGTAAACTCTAAAAAGCTTTCATCTATCAAGATTGTACACTCTTTTTTTATCCAATATTTTAGTAGTTTCTTTATGTCATAACATTTTGCATCAGGTGTTGAAGGATTTACAAATATTACAAATGAACCCTTTTTAACTTCTTTATTCATATCTTTAAATCTATTGATTAAATCAATTTTATATTCAAAGTTTAGTGCGGCTTTTTTGTATTCTAAGTATGCAGGAGAGTAAATAGTACAATGTTTTAGTTTTAGATTTTCAAAAAGTTTAAAAATAGCAGAACTACCACCATTGTATAGTTCAATCTCTGACTTCAATACGTTGTAATGGTTTGAAATAGCCTTATAAAGCTTGTCATAATTTGGGTATGAAGATATGTCTAAACTATTAAAATCAATGTCAAGTTTTGGTTTTAGAAAGTTTATATTTGAAGATAAATCAATTACTTCTTTTTCTTTACACTTTGCTTTTTTAGCAAAACTTTTTATATCTCCACCATGTTCAAACTTTTTCATAAGTCACCTATAAACCGTTGTTATTAAAGTATTTGTACTTAAAGTAATTAATCCGTCTTTTCCTAGCTTTGATATATCATCAAGATGTTCTTTTTTAAACTTTTCTAACTGCTCTTCATTTAGTTGATTTATCATTCCTTTATATCCAGCAGAGTTAAGAATATCCCACCATTGATTTGCTGTAATTCTTTTTAATATATCGTTTTGAACTGTTTCATATTTGTAGTTTCCAGCAGATGAAATTAGCTCTTTTATTTGCTCACTTGTTTCTAAAAAGTTTGCACCACCTTTTGGGTATTCTAAGCCATAATCTTTTTCTAAAGTTGAAATAAATATATCACTATATGGAGTGAAAGCATCTTTTGTAAAAGATGAGAATACAAAAGTAGAGTCTTCTTTTAAAAGCTTCATAAAGTTTTTTAAACTAGTTGTCATACTTGGATAGAAAAACAGTCCAAAGCCACAAGTGATGATATCAAAAGAGTTTTCTTCAAATCTTAACTTATCCACATCTGCTTTTTTAAAGCTTATGTTTGTAAGTTTTTCTTCTTTTGCTTTATTTTGTGCAACCTCTATCATAGAAGCAGATAAGTCAACTCCAATTATTTTTGAAGTTTTAAACTTTTTTGCTAGTAATATTGCAATATTTCCAGTACCACATGAAAGGTCTAGAATATTTAGATTATCTTTATACTCTAAGGCTTTAACCATTTTTTGAGCAGTTATTAAAAAGTATTCATTTATATCGTACTTCTTTGCTACATCATCAAAGGTGTGTTCTATTATCTCTTTTACATCTTTACTCATTGTTTAAAACCTCTCCCGTTCTTAGAGCATGTGCCCAATCAGGTCTTCCATTATCTTCTGCTTTTTTTGCTGCTTTTTCATAGTCATAGGCAACTCTTACTTGCTCAACACTATATTGATTCTCTTCTACAGTTAAAATAGTATAGGCTGCATGTGGTGTATGGTTTTGCATTTTATGTTTAATTGGAAGTTCATCTTCATATGCCTGTAGTCCTACAGAACCTGGATTTATAACTATTTGCCCAGAGTTTAACTTATGAACTCTAGGTAAGTGAGAGTGTCCACAAAAGATAAAAGGGGCTTCAATATTATCTGTTAGTTTGATAATCTCTTCATCACTTCTTAAATTTATTTCGCCATTTGAAACATCTTCTAATAAGTACTGGCTATCATCAAAGTATGTTCCATGAACCATATAATAAGTACCACCAATGATTTTTTCAAACTGCAAATCTTGAATCCAGTATAAAACTTCTTCCCCTAAGTCTTCATATACATATCTTAAGGTAGGGTTTTCTTCTAGTTGCGCAAGACTTGCTTCAAGGATTTCTCTATCTTGATTTCCACAGATATTTATGAATTTATTCTCTCTTATTAATTCATATGTAGCCCTTGGTTCAATTGGTCCATAAAACATATCTCCAAGATTTAAAACTACTTCTATATTTCTAGATTTAATATCTTTTATAACTTCTTGTAAAGCATAAATATTTCCATGAATATCAGATAAAATCCCTATTTGCATTAACTTCCTTTTTGTCTTATTTATTTTTTAACTTATTTGGTTTTTAATTCGCCATCAAGTTCATATTTGTTTAAATATCCTCTTGGTGTTAAAACTTTTCCATTTTTAGTTAGTTTTGAATTTGAATTGCAAATTATAATAAGTGTTGACATAGAAACAGCTGGATGTTCAATATCTTGGTCTATTAAATCTTGTGCTGTAGTAACTGTTATTTTCTCTTTTTCATCTCTACCTACATGTGAAGCAATAATTGCTATTCTATCTTGATACCCATCTTCTAAGGCTCTTAAGAAATTTTGATAAGGAAGAATTCTTTTTTTAGACTTTGGATTATAAATACCTAAAACAAAGTCACAATCAAGAGCTGCTTTTACTCTTTTATCAATTAAATTTATATCTGTAAGCCTATCAGATAGTGAGATGATAGAAAAGTCTTGTGACACAGGTGCTCCAACTTTACTTGCTGCTGCTAAAAATGAAGTAACCCCAGGAAGAGAGATAAGCTCTACTTCATCCCATAAATCTTTTTCATCCATAATTTCAACTATTAGTGTTGCCATTCCATAAACATTTGCATCTCCATTTGATACGATACAAGTAGTTTTACCTTGGCTTGCATATTCAATTGCTTGATTACATCTTTCTATTTCATGTGTCATTCCTGATGTAAACAGTTCTTTTCCTTCTATTAACTCTTTTAATTCTCTTGCATATTTAGTATATGAAACTACAACTTCACATTCTGCTAATGCTTTTCTTGCCTCTGGAGTGATATATGATGTTCCCCCAGCTCCTGAACTAACTATATATAATTTTTTTGCCATTTATTTTTCCTTTTATACTGCGGCTGCTATCGTGATTTTTTTCTCATACACATTTTTAGGTATGATAAGTTCGTTGTATTTTGAAACTAAGATAGATGAAGGTTCACTAACACCTTTAAGTCCAAAAAACTTTGTTGCTTGAGATGGGCTAAATTCACCTTGAAGTGAGTTTATCTCTGCTTCTTTGTAAAATTTGATATCAAAATTGTATTTTGAAGCAAACTCTAAAAGTCCTTTTTCATCTGCTTTTGCTTCAAAGGAAGCTATGTTTTCTATTTGTTCTTTTTTTAGATTATGTTTTTCTAAAAACCAAAAAAATGAAGCCTCAATATCTTCAAATGATGTATCTCTATTACAACCTATACCTAAATATACTTTTGGTTTTAAGCTTAGATTCTCATCTGAAAATGGAGTTATATTAACGCATAGTTCAGAACTTTGTTCATCTACTCTTTTTAGATTTGTTTTATTTGGGATTGTTTCAAAGATACTTTCATAGGTTTTTACTTCTACTTCTTTTTTATTTAGAAGGGAGTTGGAGATTTTTGCTAAGCATTTTAAGTTCTCTATTTCAAGATTGTTTTTCTTTGCAAACATATCAAAAGCAAATGTATTTGTTTGGTCTGTTGCTGTTGAAACAAAGTTCATACAGTTTGGAAGTCTAGAAGCTAATAAATCACTCAGTTCATTTGCTCCACCAATATGACCACTTAGAAGTGGTATAACCTTTGTTAAATCCATACTCATAACTATAATAGCTGGGTCAGTTGCTTTACTTTCAAGTAGGGGTGCAATTTTTCTAACAACAATTCCCATAGCTAAAATACAAATTATTGCATCATACTTTTTCCAACCATCTTCTAAAACTGTATCAATCTTTTCATATGTTTTTAGGTTTTCTAAATTGTGTTCTAAATCTTTTTTACCATAAACATCAACTTCAAAATCTTCTAGATAATCTAAAAGTTTGCAAGCAGAGTTTAGACTTGGTTGATTTATTGAAACTAGGGCTATTTTTAATTTATTCATTATTAGCCTTTTGTTTTTTTGCTTCAATTAGCTCTTTTACTAGTGGTTTTACATAAAGATGAGATTCTTCTGTTTCTTCTTGTTTTAAAAAATCACCAAATAAAATCAAGGCAACACCTTTGATATGTGAAACTTGATTTTCTATATCAGAAATTGTTCCTTTGAAAATTTGCTCTTCTTTCCAAGTAGCTTTTTCAACTACCCAACAAGGAGTATCATGAGAATATCCCATATCAAGAGCTTTTTTCTTTAGTTTTTTAAGAAGTAGAATTGATAGATAAAATACTAAAGATGAGTTTTTACAAGCAAGTATATTTTCTAGTTTCTCAGGATTTGGAGTTTTACCTTCAACACGAGATAAAATTATTGTTTGAGAAACACCTGGAATAGTATATTCAATACCTAAACTAGCAGCCGCACCAAAAGCAGCTGTAATACCTGGTATTACTTCATAGTTGATACTTTGCTCTTGTAAGAACTCTATTTGCTTTGCAATAGTTGAGTAAATAGATGGGTCACCTGTATGAACTCTTGCTATTACTTTGTCTTTATATTTTTCTAAAAATGCAAATATCTCTGGGTATTTCATCCCTTGTGAGTCTTCTATTATAGCTTCTTCTTTACACCAAGAAAGTACTTCTTTTGGAACTAGTGAACCTGTGTATAAAATTACATCAGCTTTTTGAAGTATTTTTTGTGCTTTTACTGTTACTAAGTCTGGATCCCCTGGACCTGCACCTATAAAATAAACCATTTTTAGTTTTCCTCTTCTTTCTTCTTTTTGTATATTTTTATTTGAAATAGTTGTCTTTCAGGTTCTACTAAATCAAGCTTTCCTTTATAAGTTGTAAGTGAGATTGAGTGAATTTCATACTCTATTTTTGCTTCATTTAAAACGGTTAGCATTAGGTTTAAGTGCTTTAAAGTAATTGCATTTATAAGCATAATCCCATTATTATCCAACTTTTTATAAATCTTTGGAAGTTGTTTTATAACTTCAACTCCACCACCACCTACAAAGATTCTCTGTGGAGTTTCTTCTAAGCTGTCAAAGTACTCTTGGGCTTCACCAATTAGTAGCTTTGTATTTACAACATAATGATTTGTTAGATTTTGTTTTATAAACTCTACTCTTGTTTCATTTTTTTCAAAAAGTGTAGTTTTAACTTTATATCTTTTAAAAGCTTCTATTGCACAAGAACCACTTCCAGCTCCAATATCCCATAAAAGATTGTTTGGTTCTAAATCAAGGTTCTGTAAAGTAAGTTGTCTTTTGTACTTCTTTGTAATCATACCTCGCTCAGTTTCAAACTCTACATCTTCACTAATAATATTTTTACTTTCAAACTCTTTTTTAATAAGTAATACAAAAGGTTGAGATAAATTAATAGATTCTTCATCAAAGTTAAGTAAATCTATCTCTTCTATTTTTTCATCTACGAATCCTAGCTTATAGCCTATAGTTGTAGATATACTTTTAGCTTCAAAAAAAGAAAGAGCAGATTTTAATCTTGCTATTGTAAACTTATCACAAAGTACAAAAGTATATTTGTTTTGTAAGAAGTTTTGTAAATCAAAATCAACTCTACCGTGTAAAGAAATAACATCAACTTCAGTTTCACTAATAAAAAGTTTCTCGCACATATAAGTCTTAGAAGATGTGTTATTTACGATTTTCACTCTGTCTTTTGGCAAGTTTTTAGCAATAATTGTTCCAGCAGAAAAAAATAGAGGTGAACCAGTAACTACATATAAAATCTCTTCTTTGTCATAGTTTTCTAAAAGATACTCTTTTGCTTCTTTATATTTTAGTTTTAAAATATTTGAAGCCTCTTCTTTGAAGTTTGAATCACAGATAATCTTATCAAATCTGCTAATATCAAAGTCTAAATTTGTAAAGGTATAATCTCCCATACCATTACCAGCTATTGTTACCATGTTTTTACCATCCTAACACCTCTTTTTGTTCTAATATTATGGCTTTTACATTTGATGTTTTAAACCATTGTTTTATTTGTTCATTTGCTTTTTTTGTAATCATTTCATAAAAAGCATCAAGTAATCCCACTTTTTCAAGCTCTTGGGATATTCCTTTTACTGTTAAAGTTGCTTCAATATCAACTTCATACCTTAGGTTCTCTTTTATGTCTAATTGAAGTTGTGTAAAGTCAATTACTCCAAATCTATTGTGAGTATTTTTAAAGCCTTGGTAGACTTTTGTCATCTTTCCAATCCCACATAAAAAGATTACCTCTTTTGCATCTTGTTTAGTTGCAAGCTCAACTGAGTCATAAACAAAATTTCCTATTTCTATGATTGCCTCTTCATCTGCCTTAGAACAAGCTACTTTAAAAGCAGAATTTCCAAGGGTAAAATATATAGTCTCATAGTTATTTTGTATAGCAAACTCTATTTCAGTTTTTACAGAGTCTATATACGCTGAACTTGATACAGGTTTAACAATTCCTGTTGTTCCAAGGATTGAGATACCTTCAAGTACTCCAACTTTTGAGTTTGCCGTTTGTTTAGCTATTTCTTGACCATTTGTAACGCTTACACAACATTTTAAATGCAGGTTTTCTTTCTTTTTTGTTTTAATCTCAAAATACTCTTGCATAGCTTCTAGTGGAGCAGGATTTATAGCAGGATAGGGCGCTTGTATTTTAAGTCCCTTTTTTGTTACCACTCCTACACCAAGACCTGCATAGATTTCTAAACTATTTGTTCCACAAGAAAATATTTGAGGTTTTTGAAAAGTAGGGTTCAATAAAAATTGATTTTTATCAAAGTCCAATGATACAACTATCTCACAGCCTTTTGTTACATCTAAATCATCATTGTCTATTTTGTTTGTTTTAGTTGTTGTTTGAGAATTTGTAACTAAAAATGTATCTAAACAAGACCTAAATGCAGCAACTGTGTGAGTTCCTGTTGTATAACCTTTTCTTAAAACTTTTTTTTCAGACATAAACTATTATTGAATCTCTTTCATTGCGTGAATTGTTCTTCCAATAAATAATATTGCTGGAGTAAGTTTTTTTAACTCTTCAAAAAACTCTTCATTTTGATTGTTTACCTCATCAAGGCTAAATATTCTTTGTGAAGAATTATCTGTTGTTCCTTTACTTAGAACTGCTATTGGTAAATCTTTTGGAAAATCGATACTTAAAAGATACTCAACGATATTTTTGATATTGTGAACACCCATCATAATAATTAGATTTTCTCTATCATGGTATGATTTAACAATACTTTTAAAAACATCAATATCATGCCCTGTTATAGTTCTATATGAGTCATTAAACTTTCTATCTACTAAAGGGAGCATAAAGCTTTCTGGTACTGAAGTTGTTGAACTTACTCCTGATACAATCTCTACATCAAAGCCAGCTTCTTTTATAGCTCTAACTTCTTCATATCCACGACCGAAAACAAAAGGAGTTCCACCTTTTAGTCTTACCACTACTTCATGTGTTTTTGCATAGCCAACTAAAAGGTCATTTATCTCTTCTTGTTGTTTTAGGTGTTTACCTTTTCTTTTTCCTACATTTACTTTTAGGCAGTTTTCTTTACAGAACTGAAATACTTCTTCGTTTACTAAAGCATCATATAAAATTACATCTGCTTGTTCTATTATCTTTACAGCTTTTAGTGTAAGTAAGTCTAATTCTCCTGGTCCTGCGCCAACTAAATATATTTTTTTAATCATTTTTGTATGTGTCCATTTCTGACATAGGAACTATTTTAAATTCTGCCATGTCAAGTTTTTCATTATTGCTTAATGCTTTAAATAATTTTACCCACTTTTCTTTATCATACTGATGAACATTTTTAAGCCAAATAGCATTATTTTCTAAATATCCATTTCTTTGTGTATTTTCATAGATATTTGCAACAGATCTAAATCTACAAGCTCCAAAACAACCAGTTCTTACAACTTTGATTCTTTCTTCACCTTTTGATAGAGCTAGCTCTTTTATAACCTTTCTTAAAGTTGCAGCTACATCTTTTCCTTTATGAGCCTTTGAACATCTTTCATCATCACATAAAAAAAGTTGAGTTTTAAAGTGCATGATAGGTTTACTAGCATCAAACTGTTTTGGTTTGCAAGTAAAACCTTCTGCTACTTCACTTCCCATAGTATTGAAAAGTTTGCCATTTTTATTTTCCATTATATTTCTCATCTTTATCATAATCTTTGATTAGTTTATAGATTGCATGAAGAGTTGCTACTGTCATAGTAGAACTTCCAAATCTTCCTTCCATAATAATCCCTGCTACATCAAAATGGTCACAGAACTTTCTACCATAAGCCTTTGATTCAACAACATTTACAAAACCTACTGGAAATAGTAGAAAAGCAACATTGTTTAAATCTACTTTTTGCTCTATTAAAGTATTAATTGCAGCATAGATAAAAGTAGGGGCATTTCCACAAGCTAAAACTAGTGGCTTATCTTTATGTTTTTTAATAGCTTCCACAACTGCTGCATAGCTTCTTGTGGTTTTGTTTTTTTCTGCCATTTCATATGTAAAAGGTTCGTTGATATAACATACAACTTCATTTTCATACTGATTTAAATAAAAGTCACTAAGTCCAACTTTAATCATATTTACATCAACTATTATCTTTGCTTTGTTTAATAGTAGTTTTTGCACCCTTTTAATTGCATCTTTTGAAAAGTAAATATTGTTTAATACTTCATCAAAACAAGTAGTAGTATGAATAAGTCTACTTATTACCTCTTGTTGTCCTTCATCAAACTCATTTATTTTTTCATAATCTTTTAGTTCTTCACTAATCATTTCAAATGATTTATTTGAAATATCAGCACCTATATTTATTGGCGGTTGTTCTAGTTTAAATTCCAAAGTAATCCTTTAATATATTTATATTATTTCTAAACATTGTATGTAGATAAGTTCCATATACATTTTTTTTCTTCCAAGCTCCTACTTCACCTTTTGAGTTAATCTTTTTACTTAAAATATCACAGCCCAAAGAGGTATCAAGGGGTTTTGTATAGTGAAAAGCATGACCTTTTAAACCACTTTGACTATGGTAATAGCCAAGTCGTACTCTTTTATCAGTAAGTGAAAAGCTTACCTTTAAGATTTTTGCCATCTCTTTATCATCTACACTATTACTTAGATATAAAAGCCCTGCACACTCTGCATAGATATGTTTGTTTTTATTTGCATGCTCACTTAATGATGCTTTGAAATTTTGAGAAGTTTTAACTCTTTCATAGGCTTCATTTGTTTCTACATAACCTCCTGGTATAAAGACTAAATCACTATTAGAACAAATTCTTTCATCTTTAGTTGAACTAATAAGCTCTACTTCATTAAATAACTCTTTTAAAGTTTCTAAATTATCATGGTATAAAAATGAGAAGTTTTCATCATAAACAACAGTAGCTTTTTTGTTTATCTTTTTTATCTCTTCAAAGGGGTAGTTAGTAATAGCTTCTTTTTCATATGTAGTAATCTTTTTTAAAGTTTCTAAATCAATGTTTTCTAAAACCTCTTTAGAGATATTTTCCAAGACCTCTTTTTTCGCATCTTTTAAATCTAAACCTAAGTGAGTGTCTCTTAAACTTGGTAAATCTTTTTTTATCCAACCAAGTACTTTTACCTCATTTTCACCTTGGAAATCTTGTTCTATTTGTTTTTTTATTAGTTCAAAGTGCATTCTTGAAGAGACTTTATTTAAAACTACAGCTTTAATAGTGTTATCTTCTTTATAGGTTTTAAGACCTTTTAATACAGCGCTAATAGTGATATATGAACCACTAGCATCAAGAAGTAAAACTGTAGGAATGTTTAATAGTTTTCCTACATCATAAGCTGAACAGCCTTTATCCATACCATCATAAAAGCCCATTACTCCTTCTAAGATAGAGACTTCTTTATTTGAGTACTTATTAAATACCCATTTTACTTGGAACTCATTCATTATAAAGGTATCAAGGTTTATTGATTTTGTGTTGCAAACTATTTCATGAAATTGTGGGTCAATATAGTCTGGACCAATTTTAAAAGGTCTTACACTCTTTTTAAAGTAGTATAACAATGCAGTAGAAAGAATAGTTTTCCCCTGATTTGATGAAACAGCAGAAATAAGAATTGAGTTCACTTTTACCTCTATATAATTTTTTTTAGCTATAATTCAGCCATGAAAAATCTTAGAGGGTATAATAAACGTTACTTTAAATTGTCAACAATTGCGATGTTCTCGACAATTAATAAGTTATGTAGTGTAGAAACTAATAGCAATTTATACCACAAAAGAGCTTATGAAAACGAAATAAACTCTTTAGATCCCCCAGAAAATTCTCAAATTTTACTAACATTAACAAAATAATCAATTTTTAGATTACAAATTTTACTTTACATTTTAATTTTTTAATAAAGGACTACCTATGCATATAGAAGCAGGTGTTGTGCATGGCGCAAAAATGGCTTTAAGTTATGGGACGGCTGCCGTTTCATTTGGTATTGCTGCAAAATTAGCAGTTGACACAATCAAAGAGAGTGGGTTTTTACCTACAATAGTTAAAACATTAGTTGCTACTATTTTAGTATTTATGTTTTTTGAGGTGCTTCCTCATCACCCAGTTGGTGTATCTGAGGTTCACTTTATCTTAGGTTCAACGCTATTTTTAATTTTAGGAGCTGCTCCAGCAGCATTTGGTTTAGCAGCAGGTTTATTACTTCAAGGTCTATTTTTTGCACCATTTGATTTACCTCTGTATGGAGTGAATGTTACAACACTTTTAATGCCTTTATTTGCAATGATGTATGTAGCAAATAGAATTATTCCTAAAAATACAGCATATAAAGATATTAACTATAAAGATGCTTTAAAACTATCTGTAATGTACCAAGGTGGTATCGTTACTTGGGTTGCTTTTTGGGCGTTATATGGACAAGGTTTTGGTGCAGAAAATTTAAGTTCTGTATTAACATTTGGAGCAGCTTATATGAGTGTTGTTATTTTAGAACCATTTATTGATTTAGCAGTTCTTGCAGGTGCAAAAGCATTAAGTAGTTTAAAATCAAGTCCTTATGTTGAGGCAAGATTATACAATAGTGCAAAATAATGAAAAGATTTAGACATTACAATAGAAAAAGAGCTATTGTATTAGCTTGTTTTGGTTCAGTTATTGAACAACAAAAATATTTGGACTTAGAAGCTAAAGTAAAAGAGGAATACCCAGATTGTGAGGTATTTACCTCTTTTTCTTCAAGAATGGTAATTAAGCTTTTAAAGAAAAAGAAAAAAGAGATTTATAAAAACCTTCCTCAAACTCTTGCTGATGTAGATATGCAAGGATATAAGCATGTGGTTGTTGTTTCTGTAAATATCTATCCTACTGATGAACATGAGTTTTTAAAGAAAATTGTTGATGGATTTAAACACTTTTCTATGGCAAACCTTGGTATTACTAATGCTTTATTAACAACTACAAAAGATACAACTTCATATTTAAAAAATTTAAATGAGCAAGTAAGTAAAGAGGATACTGCAAACTTATATATTATTCATGGAACACCAAAATTAAATACAGTTGGAATTGATTCTATTTCTTATACAAGTGATTTACTTGAAATGATTGACGAAAGAAATTTTGCCTGTTCTTTAGAAGGGGCTTTCCCATATTTTGCAATTAATGATGCAATAAAACAAAAGATTAAAGCAAAAGGCTTTAAAAAGGTTCAAGTTGTTCCTTTACTTTTAGTTAGTGGAAATCATTATATTAAAGATATGTTTGAGATAAAAGATGATTTAAGTGATGAATTTGAGTCTTTTATTGCTCCTTCTTTAACACAAAGTGAGAACTTTAATCTTTTAGAGTTACCTCAAACACAAGAGATTTTTATAAAAAATATCAAAGAGTCATTTAAGATGCTTGGTATTAGTCATAAAACAATGACATATTAGGAAAGTATATGAAGTTATATATGGTATCTTTAGGCCCTGGTGATTATGAACTAATCACTTTAAAGGCCTTAAAAGCTTTACAAACATGTGATGCAATCTGTATTCCTACAAAAAGTGCAGATAATAGTTTTACTAGGTCAATGACTTATAAAATAGTTAAAAAACTTATGGATGAGTATGATTTTGAAAAAGATATTATTCCAATGTATACTCCAATGAAGTTTAAAACTGATGATTGGCAAAGACAAGTTGATATAATCGAAGACTCTTTTAAAAAATATGATAGCTTGTCTTTTGTAACTTTAGGAGATAGTGCTGTTTATAGTACTGTATACTATTTACTGGATATTATAAAAGAACAACATAAAGAAGTTTATGAAAACAGTGAGGTTATTCCTGGGGTCACTTCTTTCTCTCATGCTTCTGCAAAGGTTAAAAAACCACTTTGTGTAGGTGATAGTAGTTTTATTATAAGACCTTTACATAAAAGAAAAGTTCCATTTACAACTGTTTACATGAGACCAAAAATTGGAATGACTACAGATAAAATAAAAGAAAAAAATGATATATATACCTTTGAAAATCTAAACTACAAAGGTGAAACGATTTTGGAACACAAAAAAGAGAAGGTTGATAAGTACATGACGTTATTTATTGATTTTCATAATAGAAATGAACAAGTTTAATAAAAAGGCTATTTCCTCATTAAAAGCTATTATATCATCAAGAAGAGACATAAGAGGAAATAGATTTTTAAATAAAAAGATTGATGATAAAATTTTAAATGAATTATTAGAAGCTGCTAATAATGCTCCTTCAGTAGGTTTTTCTCAACCATGGAAATTTATAATAATTGAAGATAATAAAAAAAGAGAAAAAATCTACAAAAACTTTCAAAAAGAGAATAAAAAAGCAAAAGAGATTTTTAAAACAAATGAAATATACCCAAACCTAAAACTTGAAGGTATAAAAGAATCATATTTAAATATTGCTGTTTTATATGAAAAACCTAAAAAAGATATTTTAGGACAAACTACTCAAAAAAAGGTTGGAGAGTACAGTGTTGTTTGTGCTATTCAAAACTTTTGGCTTATGGCTAGAGCTTATGGTATTGGAGTAGGTTGGGTTAGTATTTTAAAACCAAAAAAGATTAAGAAAATATTAGATATAAGTGATGATTATAAATTGATTGCATATTTAACAGTTGGATATGTAAAAGAGTTTTTAGATGAACCAGAGTTAAAGAAAATAGGCTGGGAAAAGAAAAAAACTTTAAAAGAAATAAAAAAATTATAGGAAGTATTTATGATAAAAAATATTGTTGGCACAAATGATTTTATAGAGTTTTTAAGAGGTAAAAGTGCTACATTTTTATTAGCAGTAAGTAATACAAAAACTGCTGATATAGAGGGTATTACACAAGCTGGGATTCCAGGAAAAATATATTTAACTCCTACATTGGATAGTGAGTTTTTAACATCTGGAGAAGTTAGAAGTTTAGAGTCTATTGCAGAAACTCCTAAAGGCGTACCAACTCCGGCGCTACTTACAAGGGCTACTCATCTTTTAAAACCTTTTTCAAATATTGAAATCTTAAACTTAGGACTTCAAGTTGCTCCTAAAGTTGATTATTTTAAAACACATAATTTTAGTATCTCTGCTTCAGGAGATATTTCATCTCTTGCAAATATTGATGCAATGGATGTGTTTAAAAAAGGTTTAGATTTTGGTCAAAACTTTGAATGTAAAGATGAGTATATTATCTTAGCTGAGTCTGTACCAAGTGGTACTACAACAGCTGCTGCAACTGCTTTAGCTTTAGATTATGATTGTAAAGAGATGTTTAGTAGTAGTTTTAAAGATGTTCCTAATGATATTAGAAATAAAACAATCCAAAGTGCTCTTTCAAATATAAAAGAGAGTGATGATATCTTTTCAAGACTTTCTAAAGTATCTGATAATATGCTTATTTTTACTGCTGGGTTTATTTTAGGCCTTAATAATCAAGCAAAAGTTATCTTAGCAGGTGGAACTCAAATGGCTTGTGCTTTATTGATTGTAAACTCTATTTTAAAACAGATGCAAGGACATTTAGAAACTTCTAATCTTGCTCTTTGTACTACAAAGTGGGTTTATGAAGATGAAAAAAGTGATATAGAAGGGCTTTTAAAATTAAATGATTTAAAAATCAATGCTTATTATGCAGATTTTGATTTCAAAGATTCTTCACATCCTGCCTTAAAGCTTTATGATGATGGTGAAGCAAAAGAGGGTGTTGGAGCAGGAGCTGCTTTAACTTATGCACTTTTAAATGGTATTTCAAAAGAAGAACTTACTAAAAAAATAGAAAGCCTATTAGGATAAATGAAATAAAATGAAAATTCTTTATTTTGGTGGACAAAAGTCTGGTAAATCAAATCTTGCAGAACAAAAAACTTTAGAAATAAGTTCTAAAAAACCATATTATCTAGCAACTTATGATAATAGTTTCAATGATAAAGAGATGCATAAAAGAATTGATAAACATAAACTTCAAAGAAAAGAGCAGTTTAGGACAATAGAAGAACCAAAGGATTTACTAAAGGTTTTACCAAAGAGTTTAAAAGCTGAGGAAACTTTTTTAGTGGATTGTATGTCTATGTGGCTTTTTAACAATATTCAAGAAGATGAAGAGTATCTAATCAATCAAATAGAAGAGATTTCAAAGCTTGATGCGAATATTGTTTTTGTTTTAAATGATGTTAACTCTGGAATCATTCCCTTTGATAGTGAAAGTAGAAAGTTTGTAGATATGACAGGAATAGTAGGACAAAAATTAGCTCAAATCTGTGATGAAGTTTATGAAGTAAAGCTTGGCTTAGCAAGTAGATTAAAGTAAAGAAATGAAAAATATCTCAATCTTTGGTACAAGTAGCGATGCAGGTAAGTCTACAATCACTTTTGTAATAGCAAAAATTCTACAAAATATGGGCTATAGTGTAGCTCCTTTTAAAGCTCAAAATGTCTCAAATAATGCTTTTGTTTGTGATGATGGAAGTGAAATAGCAGTTGCTCAATACTTTCAAGCAAAAGTTTTAGGTGTTGAAACCTCTTATCATCTAAATCCAGTACTTTTAAAATCAGGACGAGGAAGTTCTGCTTCACTTATAGTTGAGGGTAAAGTTGTTACAAATAAAGATGTAAGAGAGTATTACCGAGATTTAGACCTACTTAAACCAGCTGTAAATAGATGTTTTAACTATCTTAATGAAAAGTATGATTGTGTAGTTTGTGAAGGAGCAGGAAGTCCAGTAGAGCTTAATCTTATGGATAAAGACCTTTCAAATATATACATGGCTGATGAGTTTAATACAAAAATCATACTTGTAGCAGATATAGAAAAAGGCGGTGTTTTTGCTTCTACTTATGGGGTTTACCATTTATTACCCGAAAAACTTCGTAAAAATGTAATTGGTGTAATAGTAAATAAATTTAGAGGGGATTTAACTCTTTTTGACGAAGGTGTTAGAATCATTGAAGAGGATTTTAAAATACCTGTTTTAGGGGTATTGCCTTATACACCTTTTAACTTAGGTTTTGAAGATTCACAAAGTTTGAAAAACTATGCTCAAAATAGTAAAAATGCAATTTTAAATATTGCAGTTATCTTTTATCCATATATGAGTAACTACAATGATTTTGAACCTTTGATAGCCCATGAACAAATAAATTTAGAGTTTGTGGAGACGAATATCTCTTTAGATAAATTTGATATGGTAATAATGCCTGGTTCTAAACTTGTAATCAAAGATTTAAAATGGTTAAAAGAAAATGGCTTATTTGATAGAATAAAAGCATATAAAGGTAAGCTTTTAGGTATCTGTGGCGGTTATGAGATGATGTTTGAAGTCCTTGATGATTGTTATGCTTTAGAAAATAGTGAGCCAATAAAAGAAGAGGGTTTTGGCTTTATTGATGATGAAATAGTTTTTGAAAAGAAGAAAACATTAGAAAAAGGAAACTATCAAATCTTTGGTGTGAAACTTGATGGTTTTGAAATACACCATGGAAAAAGCAAAAAATATCCATTATTTTACGAAAACAAAAATAAAGATAAAAATATATGCGGAACTTTTGTACATGCAGTTTTTGATTCTGATGAATTTAGAACTTATCTTTTCAAAGATTTACACAATGAATATAAAGAGTTTGACTTTAAAGCCTATAAAAAAGAGCATATAGATGGTTTTATCAGCTCTTTAGAGAGTAGACTTAATGTGCAAAAAATTAAAGATGAAATAGAAGAAAGAGAATAAATGAATAAAGATTTGATATTAGGATTAAAGTTTGCCTTTAGTTACTTTTCAATAATACCTATAAAGTTTGATAGCAATGTAGATTTATCAAAAAAAGAGATTATCAACTATTTAATGTTTTTTCTTCCTCTTGTGGGTGCTGTTTTATCCTTTGGGGCTTGTATAGCTTTTTATTTTTTAGAAGATTTGTCTTATCTTGGAGCAATTATTTGTACTTTTTTGTATATGATGTTTTATGGTTTTATTCATACAGAAGCTATTTTAGATGTAGTAGATGCTTTATATGCTAAACATAGTGGGAAAGATGCCTATGAAGTTATAAAAGAGCCTACAATTGGAGCTATGGGCTTTTTATATGCTTTAGGTTTTGTTTGTATTAAAGTAGCAGCCTTAGTAATGCTTTTTTTAAATCAAATGTATTTAGAGATAATTGCAATAGCTATTATAAGTAGAGTATCTGTACAGTTTATGACAAAAACAAATGAGTTTAAATCCTCTTTTGTAGGTTTAATGAAAAGTTCATTTACTAGTTTTAAAACAGCCTTAGCACTTTATTTTATAGTATGTTTAGTTCTTATTGGTTTTAAAGCCTTTACACTGTTTTTTATAGCTTTAGTTTTTACTTTTTTATTCTCATTATTTTTAGAAAAGAATCTTGGCTTTTTAAATGGAGATACTTTAGGTTTTAATTTAGAACTAACTGAGATAATTCTTTTTATAACTGTTTGTCTACTTTGGCTAAATTAAAAGAGAATCAATGGCTACAATAACTTTTCTAAGACATGCTCCTCTAGCTTTAAAAAATCAAAAGTGTTACAACGGACATATTGATTTAGAGATTGATACAACACTAGTAGATTTCAAACAGATTGAAACTATACAAAAACAAAAATATGATTTAGTCTACTCTTCTGATTTAAAAAGGTGTACTCAAACACTTGATTTACTAGGCTTTTCATATAAAAAAGATGAAAGACTAAGGGAAGTAAAATTTAAAGATGAGTTTGAAGGTAAATCTTTTGATGAGATTTCAAAAATGCCTATCTATGATGAAAAGTATTTATCTTCTTTTGAGTCTTGGCATAAATTTATTGCCCAAGAATCAATAGAAGAGTATAAACAAAGAGTAAACTCATTTTTAAATGAACTTCCTAAAAATAGCGATATTCTAGTGTGTTCGCACGGTGGAACAATTAAACTAATTCACTCTATCTTAACAAATACAGAATATGAACAAAGTAGATACTCTATCTCTTATTTAGAGACATTCAATTTAAATATATAAGATTAACTTATAGCACTATAATAACTTTAATTAATAATACTTTTAACTTATTTGATTTATAATTTGATATTATAATGGTTTGATTTTTGATTTAATACTTTTAGGTAAGTGTGCAAAAACAATATTGCTATCTTTGATATATTTACCGTCTTCCCAAATGGTTATATCAATAGTCATGTTTTTTTTATTGAAAGCTACTAGTTTTATTGTTTGATTATTTTGTTCATACTCAATACCTTTAGTTTTTAAATCTATGATTGGTTTTTTATTAGCCATTCTTCTCCTTCTTGATCAAACCATTATATGCTTATTTTTAAAAAAGGTATTTTACATGAACCAATCTGAAACTATCAAGCATATCCCTTCAAATAGACTTCAATTTTTTCCAATTATGATGTTTGCTGTTGTGATGGGCTTTTCTGGGTTATCATTAGTTTTTGAAAGACTTGAAGAGGTTTTATTTTTCCCTTCTTTTATTTCAACTGTTTTTACTCTTATTTCTACAGTTTTATTTTTTATAATCTTGTTTTTTTATACAAAGAAGTTTATAAAGTATAAAGAAGAAGTAAAAAAAGAGTTATCACATCCTATAAGAGTGAATTTTTTTGCTGCATTTTCTATTTCAATGCTTTTATTGTCACTTTTATATAAAAATTCTATTTCAGAAGTTTCTCATATCTTCTTTATTTTTGGAGCTGTTGTTCATATCTTTTTTACTTTTTATACTATTAAGTTTTGGATAAACAATAACCTTGAAATGCAACACTCAAATCCCGCTTGGTTTATTCCTATTGTTGGTAATATCATTGTTCCAATTGCAGGAAAAGGGTTTGTAAATGACTCTATTTTATATTTTTATTTTTCAATAGGTATTTTCTTTTGGATTGTTTTATTTGCAATTATTTTAAATAGAATTATCTTTCATAAGCAGTTTGCTCCAAAGTTTATGCCAACACTATTTATTCTTATTGCACCACCTGCAATAGGATTTATTTCATATATTAAACTAACTTCATCATTAGACTTTTTTGCTCATATTCTTTATAGTTTGGCTCTGTTTTTTACTATTTTAGTATTTGTGATGTACAAAAACTATATAAATATCAAGTTTTTTATCTCTTGGTGGGCATTTACCTTTCCTATGGCAGCTGTTACTCTAGCAAGTTTACTAATGTATGATTTAACTTCTTACTGGTTTTATGCAGTTATATCTTATATTTTAGCTTTTATTACAACTTTTGTGGTATTTTTAGTAGCAAAAGAGACTATTAAACATATGTTTAAAAAAGAGATTTGTATAATGGAGTAATCTTCTTTTTGAAAGGAAAATAATGGAATATAGATATATAGGAAGAAGTGGTTTAAGAGTTACACCAATTTGTTTAGGAACTATGACTTTTGGTTCTACTACAACAAAAGAAGAAGCTTTTAAAATAATGGATAAAGCATATGATAGAGGAATAAATTTTTTAGATACAGCTGAACTTTATCCAGTACCACCAAAAGCCCAGACAGCAGGTATTACAGAAGAGATAGTAGGGGAGTGGTTAAAAACAAAACCTAGAGAATCAGTTATTTTAGCTACAAAAGTAGCTGGAGCTGCATCAGGATGGTTTGTACCACCTATTAGACATGGTCTAACTGCTATTGATTCTTTTCATATTAAAAGAGCAGTTGAAAAAAGTCTTAAAAAACTTCAAACAGATTACATAGATCTTTATCAAATGCATTGGCCTGATACTGTTGTACCAGTTGAAGAGAGTATGAAAGCTTTTGATGAGCTTGCAAAGGAAGGAAAAGTAAGATACATAGGAACTTCAAATGATAGTGCTTATGGTCTAACAAAAGCAAATGAAGTTTCAAAATATGAAAAATTAGCTAGATTTGAATCTATTCAAAATAACTTTTCACTTTTAAATCCAAGATTTCATGATGAGCTAGCAAATGTATGTAGAAGAGAAAACATCTCACTACTTCCATATTCACCAATTGGTGGAGGTGTTTTAAGTGGTAAATATAATGGAGGATTCTATCCAGAAGACTCAAGATTTGGTATTTACATGAAAAACAAAAGTAAAAGAGTACAAGCTATGGCAAATAGATTTGTAAATGATAAAACATTAGAAGCTACAAGTAGATATATGAAGCTTGCAGATGAGTATGGAATTTCTCCTGTAACACTAGCAGTTGCTTATTCTATGCATTTTGATTTTGTTGCATCAACTATTATTGGTGCAAGAGTATTATCACAGCTTGATGATTCATTTGCTGCCTTTGATTTTAAAATTGACAATGAGTTAATGGGGAAAATTGAAGAGATACAAAAAGATATTTTATATCCAATGGGATAGTAATTTATAGGGAGTATTCCCTATAAATTTATTCAGTGATATCTTCACCTTTTACATGAATCTGATGCCCATCTCCTGCATCAAATACTGCACTATAGGAACCACTTGGGATATTGAAAGTAACTTCACTATCTTCATTCATTCTTGTATCAAGTATTTTTTTATCATTTTGTAAAACAAAAAACTTTACACCACTTGCGCTACTTCCATCACTAAAACCACCTTCACAAGTAATAGTATTATCTCCATTGTTAAAACAACTCATTAAAGCTGTGTGGGCAAATAAAGAATTAGCAAGTAATGCTAAAACAACTAACGATTTTTTCATTATAACTCCTTTTTATTTTTTAATTTAATTCCGCCATTCCAGTTGATATTTTTTTGAGGAAATAGGGCAATAGCAATAGTTAATAAAACAACACTTACATAGAAGTATGTCATAGCCTCAAAACCACTCCAAGAGAAGATATTCCCTAAAGTAAATACCAATGATGATAAAACAATTCCTAGACCAATAGGAAAGAAAATTGCAAACATCATCCACTTGTAACTGTTTGTTTGCATCTTAACTACAATCATAGTTGCAATACAAGGTGGTGTTAAAAGCATAAAGATAATAATAGCTGTAGCATGTAAAGGTGTGTATCCACTATTTAAAGCCATAGCTTCTTCTGCTCTCATATTGTCAGCTTTATTGTTTTCATATAAAGACCCAAGAGTTGCAACTGCACTCTCTCTTGCTGCAAATGAACTTAAAAAAGCAACATTAATCTTCCAGTCAAAACCTGCATATTGAGTAATAGGTTCCATAGCTCGTCCAGTCATACCAAGAATAGAGTTTTCTACTTTTTCATTTTTTATTTGTCTTAAAATAGCTTTTCTTTTACTTGATAGTTTTCTAAGCTCTTTGTTTATTTTTCTAGCTTCTTTATCTCTTTTTGGTTTTATATATTTATAAAAAGTTTTATTTCTAAGTAAAAATCTTTCATCAACTCTTTTAGCTGCATCTTTTGAAGTGGCTGTCATTCTTTTTGTTCTATATTCATCATAATAGTTTAGTAAAGTAGATACTTCTTCTTTAGTATCAAACTCTTCATAATAAATAGAAGCTTTAACTTTTGTATCAAAAGAGCTTAAAGCCTTGTTTGATTTATCTTCAAATTTTATTTTTGACTCATCACTTAAACCAGGAAATTGAAGCATTGCAAAAAGTATAACCGCAACTGCTAAAACAATAGTTACAACTTTTTTAATATATACCCAAACCCTTTGAGAAGCTCTTATTATTACTCCTTTGAAAGTAGGGGTATGATAAGGAGGTAACTCCATTAAAAATGGTGCAGTTTCCCTTGTCTTTAAAATAGTACTTGTAATTAGTTTTGCAACAATCATAGCTATAAATAAGGTAATAGTAGAGATAAAAAACATCATAATAGCCATATCTGGTTTGAAAAATGCTCCTAAAATAAGAGTATAGAAAGGAACCTTTGCTAAGCAGTTCATATAGGGTACAGAAAAGATAGTTGCCATTCTAGCTCTATCATCGGCAATACCTTTTGTTGACATTACACCAGGAACAGCACAACCACCAACCATAGCGCCACCAAGAACAAGTGGAAGAGTTGATTGTCCATGTAAACCAAATTTTTTAAAGACTCTATCTAAGATAAAAGCCATACGAGGCATATATCCAACATCTTCCATAATAGCAATTAAAGCAAAAAGAATAAAAAATATAGGAAGATAGTTCATTAGGGCATTTGCACTATTTACCATCCAAATACCAAAGTCTGTAATCATAGGTACATCTGTAAAGTTAGCTTGTGGAAGTATATCTATTACTATATTTTTAAATGCAGCTAAAATAGGCCACGTATAATCTGTAAGTTTATATCCCCATACAATAGAGATTTGGTAAACCATAAACATAAAAAACAGTAAAATAGGGATTGCTAGAAATCTATTTAAAATAATTTTATCTACTTTTTGAGTAAGAGTTTGTTTATCTTTGTTTTTCTCTTTTACTGATTTGTGGTAAATAATATCTGCAGAGTCATATCTATATGAGGCTAAAAAAGAGACTGCATCTTTATCATATCTTTCATGGAAAGTATCTTCTTCCTTTTTTGCAAACTCTTCAATACTTGGCTCATACTTTTTTATTCTTTCAATAATAGTAGAGTCACTTTCTAAAATCTTTATTGCTAGCCATCTTTTGTTTTGTATTAAATCTATTTTAGAGATTTTTTCTTCAAGACAATTTATATGGTGTTCTAACTCATCATAGTTGATTTTAAACTCTTGGTAGCTGTTTTTATTTTTTGCTGTAGCAACAATGTTTTTCATAATATCTTTGCCACCAAGACCCTTTGCTCCACTTGCTTCTACAACTGGACAGTTTAGCATTTGAGATATCTTTTTTGAGTCTATTTCTATATCTCTTCTTTTTGCAACATCCATCATATTTAAAACAACTACTACAGGAATACCTATTTCAAGTAATTGGAAAGTAAGATAAAGATTTCTTTTTATATTTGAAGCATCTATTACGTTTACAATAACATCAGGGTTTTCATCAAGTATGAAGTCTTTTGCCACTCTTTCTTCTAAAGAGTAAGAGCTAAAAGAGTAAGTTCCTGGTAAATCTACCATCTCTATTTTGTGGTTATCATATTTAAAGTAACCAACTTTTTTATCAACAGTTACTCCAGGGTAGTTTGCAATGTGTTGTTCTATCCCACTAACAAGGTTAAAAATAGTAGACTTTCCACAATTTGGTTGTCCTGCTAGGGCAACTTTTATATTATTCATTATGAATGTTCCTCTATTTCTATAAGACTTGCTTCACTTCTTCTAATAGTAAGATTATAGTTATGTAGTTTTAATTGCATTGGGTCAAAAAGTGGAGCTTCTCTTATAACTTCAATTTGAGCATTTGATACAAAACCCATATCTAAAAGTTTATGTAGAAGTTTTCCTTTAGCATTAAGTTTTTTTATCTTTGCTTTTTGACCTTTTTTTAAAATAGCCAAAGTATTTTTTTCTAAATTCATATTAATTTTCTGTATCTTTTCTTGTGCCACAACCTTTTGTACCACAGTTGCAACCATTGTTTTTAAATATTTTTTTGTATAAATAAAATGCTGCAAGTAGAGCGATTATAATAATAAATGCATTTTCCATATCTGTCCTTCAATAGGTATAATTATGATAATTGATATCAATAGTTAGGCATGAATAGTAATATTAGTTCCCTTTAAAGGTACTTAAAATAGTGGACTTCATGATAAGTGTAGTTGTTTAAATAATTATATATTAAGTAAAAATAAAGCATCATTATAAATAAAAATATTGTTAACGGTATTAATTTGATAACAATTATCAGTTTTGTTTAAACTTAGAGTGGATAAAATTATTGATAATTATTATCAAGGAGCATAATTTGCCTTTATTATTACCTTTAGCAACTCTATTAACTGCTGCAATTACTGTTAAAACTTTGGATAAAACTTCGAAGAAAATAAGTAAACGTAGGGCAAGGAAAACTAAAAATGAAATTTGATAAAGAAGTTCAAAGAGAAGCTGCAAAAATAGGAATGACAGCAACACTAGGTATTACGGTAGCTACATCTTTATTTATGAAAAATAAAACTGCTAAAAAAGCTCATATCATAGCTGGGTCTGCTTTTTGTGGTTTTGCTTTATGGCATACTTTTCTTTATGACTCAAAAAATAAAAAGAAAATTGAAACTGTAGAGAAGAAAGAGGAAAAAGAGGTGGTAGTTTCTTAAAGAACTACGCCGTTATCAAATATAACTTTATTTCTACCTTCTTTTTTTGCTTGATAAAGTAAATCATCTGACTTTTTCTTTGCATCAGTATAGTTTTTATAGTTTCTTCTAAAACTAACTCCCGCACTAAACTCAACATGAATACCTATATCTTTGTATTTGAACTTTGTAGTACTGATTAGGTTTTTTACTCTTTTGATGTATTTATATAGTTCTTTTTCTTCTTCATAGTTGATTAAAGCTAAGAACTCTTCTCCACCATATCTTGCTATTACGTCTTCTTTTCTTGTAAGACTTTTTAGTATTTGTCCAAAAGTCTTTAAAACTGTATCGCCACAAGTGTGACCATAGGTATCATTGATTTGTTTGAAGTGGTCTATATCATAAAAAACAATTGCATAGTTTGAGTCAAAAGCTTCATGCTTTTTCTCTATTTTTTTAACTTCTTCTTCGTAAGCTCTTCTATTTAGAACAGAAGTTAAGAAGTCAGTAGATTTTTCTTGTTTTACAACTGCTAGTTCTTTTTGTAGCTCTTCAATCTTTTTATTTAGTGAATCAAACTGCTCTTTGCTTTCATTTAGTTCAACTCTATTGTTTTGCATAGAGTGTTCAATACTATAAATTGTATCAATAAGTTTTGATTGAAGTTGCCCTAACTCTCTATATGAAGCATTTGAGATGTTTAAATCTTTTAGTTCAGTTTTTATCACATCAAATTTTTCACTTGAGTTTGTGCTTTCTAAGATAGTTTTATCAAAATACTTTTCCATAAGGTTACTAAGTTTGATAATATCGTCTGTTTTATTTTTTAAAACTTTTCTATCTGCTTCAATTCTACCTTTTGTAATCTCTTTTAACTCTTCAATAGAAGCTTTATTTAGTAACTCTATTGGATTTTTATTAACTTTTTTCAAAAATGAGTTTATTTTTTCATCATTGTTAAAATCAATAGAAGGAGATATTATTTCTGATAGGTTTTCAACAAAATATTTTATTTGTGAAAGTACATTTTCTTGGATTAGTTTTTGGTATAATTCTTTATCTACACTATTAGCTTGATTTAAAAACTCTTCTTCATAGTTTTTAGGAGTAGGTGTTAATCCTTTATTTTTCAAGGCTTCTAAGGTAAGTTTGGTAATTTTTTTAGTACTATCCAATACAGCTATCCTTTAATTAGTCCGTGATTATATCCAAGCTAATATATATTCTATCTTTAATTAAATTAATTATAAATTTGTTATTTTATTAAAATGTAGATTTAAAGTGGAAAATATATAATTTAAAAAAAGATTTACATAAATGAAAGAAAAATTAGAAAAAGAAGCCTATAAATTAAGATTTGAGTATTTTAATTTGTATGAAAATAAAGAGACAAAGTGGCATGAAAAGTATAGAAACCATGACTTATACAATATAGTTGTAAAAAGTCTTGATTATAGGTTTCATGAAATAGGGCAGGTTATGCCAAAACTTTTAGAAGAGTTAGATATTAATCGTTAAAGTTAACAAAAGCAGCTTCAATACTTGGTATGTTTTTATATCTAGTTTTTGTAAGTCTTACATTTTTTGTTTTTAGATTACAGATTGCAATTCTAAAACTAGCTCCCATAGTAGGCTCAACTACGCAGATAATATCATCTTCTATTTGTCTTGTTGCGTGGATGATTCCTTGTAAGTTATTAAAAAAGTATTTTGGATAAGTAAGTGGTGTGATTTCAACTATATCTATAGCTTCGTCATTTTCTAAAGTTTCAACTATACCTTTAGCCTCTTCGTATGATTCAAATTGAATACACCAATCATCAAAATGTTTGTTAAAATGTTCTAAATCCTCATCTAGAAATCCACCAGCTAAGGATTGTAAAGCAAAAATAGACACATGTCTCCTTGAAAATATATTTGATTAATTTTTGATTCTAACATATTTTTATTTTAACCACAACTTTAAAGAAGTCACTGCAAGATACATCCGATAATTTATATGAAAATAAGAGTCTATTATGAATATTCTATTCAAATTAGAATTCAATATTAAGTGGTTAAAGACAATAATTTTAATTAAAAAATTCTAAATATTTATCAAAATCAATAGAATTAGTTATTTTATTCTATAAGTTTATTTCTTCTTTTATTCTTTTTTTTAAAGATTTGTTTTTTTGAAGAACTTCTAATTTCGGCTCTACAAAAATCATATCTAGTAAAGTAAGTATTCCTTTATTTGTTTTCTGTATATATTGTATATCTTCTTCTTTAATACCATTAGGTTTCACAGCAAGTTTTTCATGGTTTGATATAGAGTTTGTTAAAATCTCTATACCATTAATTAGGTTATCCAAATCATTAGCTTTAATATTGTATAGCATATCGTCATTTTTTAAACAGTTATTTAATTCTTTTTCAAGAAGATTTTTATATATGTATAGTCTCTTATAATCGTTTTTATTTAATATTTCTTTTTGTATTAATAAGTTTAATGAATAAAGCCTATTTATATGAAAATTTAACTTATTATTGATTTTTTGCTCTTTATTATTTTCTATTTCTTGTATATTTAAAATAGATTTCATTACGCTAATAGATGCCAACCCTGCAGACAGTAAAACTCCCATAGGAACTAATAGTTTAATCAATGTTTCTAGGTCTTTTTGGATAATAGATACTGTAATAAATCCTAATATAGTTAAAAATACTATTAAAGATAATAATACTATAATTCCAAAGAACATATTTAATTTTTTTTTAATGTTTTTTCCTTTTTTAATTGTTTTAAAATTAGTTTATATTATTCATTAAATTTAATTACTAAATGGTCTAAGTTTTCAATATATACATTTAAAACAGTGAAAGAACCATTTTTACCCTTTATTGTTTCTTCAACTGGATATGCCCCAACAAAGTAACATTTTGCACTAGTATAATTATTTCCAAGATTTGATAATTCTTCAATGGTTTCTTTAAATAATCTTCGTAATCTATAGTTATCTATTAAATCTTTTGTAATATAAATAGAAACGATTTTATATCCACCATTAAACCATATGCTATCTTTAAATAAAATAGCGTAATTATTCCCATATTTTTTAATAGGTTTAATTTCTCCAAAGAAAATAAAATTTGTTCCATCTTCTGCATATTTTATATTTTTAAAAGTATGCATATAATTTCTTCGTTCTCGTTCTAGTGTTATGTATGTATCATAGATTTCTTGTTCATCCATTTTTTCAAAGGAATCAACAACATTTTCCAAATAACTTGTCTTGTGTGGTTTTGCATTTTTTTCATCTGCATATTCACGTTTTAGTCTTGGTGCACGTTCTAATGTATCAAAAGTATCGTCTTCATCATATTCTTTAGCCCCTCTTGAATTTGTCTCTTGTTTTGGACGTTCCATTATAAACTCATCAGGATGTTTAGTCAGTTTAGTTCCATGGGCTTTTTTCCCTTCATTATCTCCATTATCAATTGAAGAGACATTTTCGATAACAAGTTTACAGTCTTTTGTATGCGAACAGTTTTTTTTTGTTCTAAAATGAGGTCTGTGTTTGAATTTACCTACGGTATATATATTGACACCAGTAAATTCTACTTTACAGTTTTTATCAGGACATTCAAAAGTAAAATGTTTATTATCATCTTTCTCAAAATATTTTCGTCGTGCTCTATATGCTGTTAAATTAATTTCTAATTCTCTACAATATGCTTTATCAAATGTCATCATTTTCCCTTTACATTATAGTATTAGTATATTATAACTTTTCTGGTACTAAAGTAAATATTTTATAACTTTTATATAATATTATACATTGAAATGAGTCATTACAGATTTAATAAAGGTTAGATAATTATGGGATTTACTACAGAGGAAAAAAATGAGCTAGCAGAAATTGTAAAAGAAAATAATAAACAAAGTAAACCTTTTACAATAACTATAATACTTTTATTAATTGCTTTTAGTTTAGATATAGGATTGGAATTAATAAAATTTAAACAACAACAGAAAATTGAAAATGAAAAAAACGATTTTTTAAAAAACTTAGAAGAATATAAATTTTCTATAATTAATAAAATTGAACTAAATAATAATAAATTAACAAAAGATATTGAAATAAGTAAACAAAAATTTAATCAAGATTTAGTTGAAATTAAAAATAAAATTTCACAAAAAGATTTTTTAAAAAAAGATATTTACAAGTCTGTAAAACTTACACTTGACAACCAATGGGATAGTATTGAAAAATGGATAAAAATTCCTAATAGAATTGCTCGATTAAAATTACGTTTTACAGGTGATAGTAAAAAAGATATTTTTATACTATATAATATTCATAAAGAAATACAAAAATCACCTGAGCTTGTTGCTAAATCTCTTGACCAAGTTCGAAGTAATATGTATATTCCAAATAATTTATTAATTTATAATATAAATATAATTAGAAAAATGGTTGATAATTTAGTTATTGTTGAAAAAAAATTTAATAAATATTTAGATGATAATACTTTAGAAAATGGATTTAACCCAGCTAAAATAAAAAAGTTAAATTCAATTTTAGATGAATTTACACTATTGATTAATAATACTTCTTTATTAATAAAAATTAATAATATTAAACTTCTTAATGAAATTATGAATTCAAATAACATAATTGATTTATTTAATAATATTAATGAAAGTGAACATAAAAAGTATCTGAAAAGAAGAGAATATGATAAAAAATAGAAGTTTAATAAATAATAACAACTTAATTAAAGTAAGTATTATTTTAGTTGTTTAATCTAGTTACAACCTTTAAAAATCATATTTTTTGATTATAATATAAGAAAGGATTTAAAATGCCTAAAGATACAGATAAAATATTTTGTAAAAGAAATAATTGTGCATGGGTTAATAAAAAAAACAATTCTGATAAAGCTTCAAGTATACATAACATACAGAAAGCTACTTAAAAAGTTTCACGAAAAATGTTAAGAAATCAAGGTGGTGATAAACTTATAACAAAAGGTTTAGATGGTAAAATCAGAAGTATAAATTTATTGTATTTCAGGAATTTTTTTAGACATTTTGAACAATTTTTAAAAATAAACTATCGAATTAAAGGGAATTAAACTTGAAAATAAGAGTCTATTATGAAGACACAGATATCGGTGGTGTAGTTTACTACGCAAACTATTTAAAATTTTGTGAAAGAGCAAGAAGCAATATCTTTTTTGAAAGAGGTTTATCTCCACACAATGGCGATGAATTTTTTGTAGTAAAAAAAGTAGAAGCAGACTATATCAAATCAGCAACTTTTGCAGATGAGTTAGAAGTAACATCAAAGGTAGTTTCTCAAAAGAGTGCTTCTTTAGAAATCTTTCATGAGATATTTAGAGATAAGGAGCTTTTATTTACAGCTAAAGTAAAACTTGCATACCTAAAAAACTATAAACCAACAAAAATACCAAAAGAGACTTTAGAACTTTTCTCATCATTTAAATAGTTTAAAAGTTTCCCTTAATAAATCTCAAGCACAAAAAGGATAAAATATCTCCTTTGAAAATAAATTTTACTTATAAAGGATATTTTAGTGTTAGAGATTTTTGTTATAGGTTATTGTCTATACTTCTTCTTTACAATCTATACTTCATTTATGCAAATAGGGTATGTAAAGAAAGCTAAATCATTAGAACCAATTATTTTAGACAATGCAAAGTACGTTGAGGCTGCAAACTATTCAATAGAAAAAGAGAAGTTAGCTATTGTTTCTTCTTTTTATAGTTTTATTCTATTTATTTTTTGGATTGGCTTTGGTCTTTCTACTTTAGATTCAGTTATTACTACAGACTCTTACTGGCTAAAAGCGATTATTTTTGTTGACTTATTTATCATTATCAATTGGGCTTTAGGCTTACCTTTTGATTTGTATTCAACTTTTAAACTAGATAAAAAATATGGTTTCTCAAACATGACACCAGTACTATTTATAAAAGATACTATCAAAACAGGAGTTTTATTTTTAGTATTTGGTTCAGCTGTTATTGCAGGTATTTCTTGGATTATTAGTACTTTTGAGACTTGGTGGATTTGGGGGTTTGCATTTATTTTTGCAGTTATTATTCTTATAAATATGCTTTATCCAGTTATTAGAGATAAGATGTTTGATAAGTTTGAGTCTTTAAAAGACAAAGAGTTAGAAGCAAAGATTGAAAATCTTTTAGACCAAGTAGGTTTCAAAAGTTCAGGTGTATTTTCTGTAGATGCTAGTAAAAGAGACAACAGACTAAATGCATATTTTGGAGGATTAGGAAGTACAAAAAGAGTTGTACTATTTGATACTTTAGTTGAGAAGTTAAGCCATGATGAGCTTTTAGCAGTTTTAGGACATGAATTAGGACACTTTAAAAATGGTGATATCTTAAAAAATATTGGTATCATGGGTGTTGTTATGTTTGTATTTTTTGCTATCTTTGGAAACTTAAGTGAAGAGATGTTTTTAGGACTGTCTATTAACAACGAGCCATATGCTATTATATCTTTGTTTTTAATATTTTCTCCTATTTTATCTTTCTTCTTAATGCCTTTAATCTCTTTAATCAGCAGACACAATGAGTATGCAGCAGATGAGTTTGGTTCAAACTTACAAAGTAAAAAAGATTTAGTAAGTGCTTTGTTAAAATTAGCAAATGAAAACAAATCATTTCCACTTTCTCATCCTCTGTATATCTTCTTTTACTATTCTCACCCACCATTAGTTGAGAGATTTAAAGAGTTAGGTTATGATGTACATGAAAATAGCGAAGAAGCTTTAAAAGATAGCGTATTTAATAAGTAGTATGGAAAATCTAATCTTAATCGCAAGTTCGACTTTTGTATCAGGTTTACTAATAGCTTCTTTAGTAGTGTGGTTTATTTCAAAACAGAAAATAAACCTTGCTACAAGGGAGTTAGAGTTAGTAAAAGGCTCTTATGAAAATGTTATTGTAAGTTTAAAAGACAATATCAAAAACCTTGAAGAGTCTCTTAAAAATCAAGAAAGAAGTTTTCAAGAAAAAGTTACTCTTGAAAGAAAATCTTATGAGACTAAGATTGAAGCTTTAGAAGATTTAATTGAAGACAAAAAAGAACAGTACGAAAATGAGTTCAAAATCAAAGAAGAAAATCTAAAAGAGAAAATAGAGCTTTTAGAAACTTCAAAAGATAGATTAAAAGTAGAGTTTGAAAACTTAGCAAATAAACTTTTTGAAGAAAACAATAAAAAGTCTTCAAGCAACTTAAACCAACTTCTTACTTCTTTTAAAGATCAGTTAAATAGTTTTGGAAAAAGAGTAAATGATATTCATAACGAAGAGACAAAACAAAGAGTAAATCTTCTTTCTGAGATTAAAAACCTAAAAGAGCTAAATAATCAAATCTCGCAAGATGCTTTAAATCTTACAAAAGCCCTTAAAGGTGAAAACAAAACTCAAGGTGACTGGGGAGAGCTTATTCTTTCTAAGATATTAGAACAAACAGGTCTTAGAGAAGGTGTTGAGTACTCAACTCAAGGTTCATACACAGATGAAAATGGAAAAAGATTAAGACCAGACGTTATTGTTCATCTTCCTCAAAACAAAGATATTGTTATTGATTCAAAAGTTTCACTAACTTCATATGTAAACTATACAGAGTCTGAAACTGATGAGCAAAGAGAAAATGCTACAAAAGAGCTTATAAAATCACTTTATGCTCATATCAAAGGTCTTGGGGCAAAAAGCTATGAAAATATAGAGGAAGTAAAAACTTTAGATTTTGTTATTCTATTTATTCCTATTGAAGGAGCATTTATGCTTGCAGCTTCAAAGGATAACAACCTATTTAAAACAGCATTTGAAAACAATATTATGCTTGTATCACCTTCAACTTTATTTGCGACACTTAGAACTATAGAGAATATTTGGAGATATGAACACCAAAATGAAAATGCACTTCTTATCTCTAAAAAAGCAGCTGACCTTTATGATAAGTTTGCAAGTTTTGTAACTGACATTGAAAATATTGGTACTCACTTAGGAAGAACTCAAAAATCATATGATGAAGCTATGAAAAAGTTAAGTTTAGGAAGAGGAAATCTTTTAAGACGTAGTGAAGAGTTTATCGAATTAGGCGTAAAAGCTAAAAAGAAGATAGACACCCAAAAACTATTGGGTGAATAATCTTCTTAGTTTTATATCATTTAATATATAAATAGCAACTACTGCACAAACAGTTCCAAGTAGAGTATTAAAATCTATTTTTTCATTTAAGAAAATAGCACTTAATACTAAAGCTGAACTTGGAACTAAAAACACAAAAGAGCTTACTTTATTTACTCCTAACTTTTCAGAACCAATAAAATAAGTAGTTGTAGCAAAGGCACTACTTAAAGCTGTAAGACATAAAATATTTATCCAAAAAATATAATCATACTCCACAACTCTAGTTAAATAATTAAAATCAATTGCAAATGCACTAATAACACTACAACATACATATATATAAAAGTTAAAGATTAGTGGCGTTGTATTAGTAGCCCTTGCTGTTATTATTGTAAGAATTGGCCAAAGAACAGAGGCTATAAGAAAGTATATATTATGTTGTGAGAATATTTGGTTTAAATCAAAGTACCAAATATTTAACATAGTTAAAACACCAAAGGCTCCTAAGATAAGAGCAAATGAGTGTTTTAAAGAGATAGTTTTCTTATGAAGCAGTGCAAGGATTACAAAAGTATTTATAGGAATTAGTGTCGTTACTAATGCTCCACCTAATCCTGCTGTTCCATAGTTTACTCCAAAAAATAAAGAGATAGAGTAAAATATCATAACAGCAGAAGCTAAAAGTACTAATATAATTGTTTTAAAATCTATTTTAAAATTTACTTTCAAAAATAGAAGTAGGGGAAGCATAAATATTCCAGAAAGAAATACTCTTAAAAATACAATTTCATATTGGTTTACATAAAGTGTTAAAACTTTAGTATTTATCCATGATGAACCCCAAAATATCATGGATAAAAGTATTAATACATAAAAAAGGTTTTTATTCATTTGGCGACTTAATTCTATTTGTCTTTAAAAATAGACTTAGATAAATACCAAGAGCAATCATAACTGCACCTGCTATATGATATGTAGCTAGTTTCTCTCCTAAAAAAATAAAAGCTAAAATAGAACCAAATATTGGCATAAGATGAGCAAACTGTCCAGTTTTTGAAGCGCTTATCGTATCAACTCCAATATGCCAAAAATAAAAAGATAAAATTGATGGAAAAATTGATACATATAAAAAGATGTGCCATTGCTCTTTTAATAAGGTAACTTCTCTTTCAATAGTATATCCTTGATAAAAATAAAAAGGAAGAATAAGAATAAATCCTATAAATACTAAAGTTACAAAAAGTTCTAAGTGTGTTAACCCTTTTGGCTTAAACTTTAAAAGTACGGAATAAGTAGCCCAAGTTAATGAACTAATTAATATCAATAAATCACCTTCTTGTAATACTATATATAATAGATTAGAAAAATCACCTTTTAATACTAAAAATATAACCCCAACTGTAGAAAGTATAATTCCTGTTGTTTGAAGTTTTGTAATCTTTGCTTTTAATATAAAGTAAGACAATATAAGTATTAAAATAGGTGTAATAGAGTTTATAAGAAGTGCATTAGTTGCTGTTGTAGTATTTAATGCAAGATAAACAATAGTATTAAATAAAGTAATACCTAAAAAAGAAAGTACTATAAGTATTTTGAAATTTTCTTTTATAGCCTGTTTAATTCTTTGTATATTTATAAAGAATAAAGAAGGTAGTAAAAAGATTAATGTAAATAGCCATCTAAAAAAAGATAATTCAATAGCTTCTATTGATTCATTTACATATCTTCCTACAATAAAGTTACCAGACCAAAAAAGCACACACAGTGCTAATAAGATATAGACCCGTTGTGTGCTTATCATTTAGTTTAACTCATTTAATAATAATATATCTACAGTGTCACCTTGTTTTAAATCTTTTCCATCTTCTTTTTGGATTAAAAGAGCAGGAGAACCTAACATGTTTGTCAATATAGCACTTGTACCTTGCTTTTTGCCATCAAAGTTAATTTTATATTTCTCATCCTCATAAAATACATTACAAGCAGTAAAGATAGTTTTAGGCATTTTTTGTGGGAAGTCTTGTGTTATCTCAGCTTTTACAATTGGAAGCTCTTTTTGTGAGTTCTCAAACTTATATATCATAGGTAAAAGATATAAGATAGCACATACAGTTGAAGAGTAAGCAAAACCAGGTAAAGAGATAATTAACTTCTTATCTTTCTTTGCAACTAAAATATGCATACCAGGTTTAATTTTAACTCCATGAAATAATACTTCTGCTCCAAGCTTCTCTTTTACTACATCTTGAACAAAATCATAATCACCAACAGATACTCCACCAGTAGTTACAACAATATCAGCTTTTTCTAAAGCAGACTCTAGTAATTCTGTAATTGAATCCATATCATCTTTTACAACACCCATTTGAATTGTTTGCGCTCCTGCTGTTTTAGCTAAGGCTTCTACAGTAAGATGATTTGAACTTCTTATTTGTGCATCATTAGTTTGCTCTTCTCCTAAATCAAGAATTTCACTTCCTGTACTTGCGATTGCAACTATAGGTTTAGCATATACTTCTACTTGAGATATATTTAATGATGCTAAAACACCAATTTCAGCAAAACCAATTTTAGTTCCTTTTTTAATAAGGATTTCATCTTTCTTATAATTCTCACCAATATCTCTAACTGCAAATTTAAAAGGTACTTCCTTATTAATAATAATTTCATTACCTTCTACTGTCACATTTTCAATAGGTATTAAAGTGTCACTACCCTCTGGCATAAGTGAGCCAGTAAATGTCTTAATACATACACCAGATGTCACAGAAGATTCTACTACTTCTCCAGCTGGATTTTTATCTATAATTGTTAATTTTTTTAGGTTTTGGTCATCTGCAATAATTGCATAACCATCCATACCTGAAGTTTTGTATTTTGGTGAATGGTCATTCGCAATAATGTCCGTAGCTAGCGTTCTTCCGATAGAATTCGTTAAAAAAAGCTTTTCCTTAGTTCTACCTTTAAAATCTATACTAGATAGGATGCTTAAAGACTCGTCATAATTAATAAAATTTCTCATATTTATCTCCATATTTTTAAAAAAGAATAGTATCATATAGTAGATAAAAAAGTAACTTTTAGTAAATTATTGAGTATTTTTGTAAGGTTTAAGTAGCATAAGTATAGCAAATAATACAAACTTGTTACGAAATCACATAAAATTATAAATTTATTTAAAAAATAATTGACTTACATCAAAAATGTGGCAATAATTTACCATAGTTATATAACATTTACTTATATAATTGGGCGTTATATTACATATAAGAAAAAGTTAATTTACCAATTGTGGGAAAAAAGTTAACTTAAAATAATATTAATTGTCATTTGTGCTTAATTTTATATTATTGTATGTGTGTAGCTAATTTTCAAGGAGGAACGATGACGAAGTCAAGTATAAATTCTGAAAAATCACTTGAAAAAGTTTCTGAAAAGAAACTAAGTAGAAGAGATTTTTTTAGAAAAACTGCAGTTTATTCAGCTGGTGCAATAGCTGCGGCGAATGTTTTGTCTCCCGTAAAGCTTAAAGCTGATGATACAGCTATTGTAAATGAAGCTGAATGGGGAACAAAGCTTGGTGATATGGTTACTAAAAACTTATATGGAGTACCTTCACCTTATGAACACAACGTTATTAGAAGAACAACAGACCTTTTATCTTCAGGTGATATGTATGCTTCTGTTTCGATGTGTCCTATTCATGAGTTACAAGGTATTATAACTCCAAATGGTCTATTCTTTACTAGAAATCACGGTGGTACAGCTCATGTTGACCCTGAAAAGTTTAGACTTATGATTCATGGAAAAGTTAAAAAAGAAGTTGTTTTAACTTTAGATGAATTAAAAAAATATCCAAGTGAAAGTAGAATTCACTTCATTGAGTGTCCTGCAAATGGTTCAACTGGATGGAGAGGACCTCAATTTAATAATCTTCAATTTATGAAGGGTATGATGAGTTCTGCTGAATGGACAGGAGTAATGCTTAAAACTGTACTTGAAGATATCGGTCTTGAAGATGATGCAGTATGGATGCTAGCAGAAGGTAGTGATAATGCTGGAAATCCAAGAACTATTCCTGTTGAAAAAGCTTTAGATGATGCTATGTTAGTTTGGGCTCAAAATGGTGAAGCTCTTAGACCCGAACAAGGTTATCCTTTAAGACTTCTTGTTCCAGGTTGGGAAGGAAACTTAAATACTAAATGGTTAAAAAGATTAGAGTTCTCTGACAAACCATGGCATGCAAAAGAAGAAACTTCTAAATATACTATGCTTCAAAAGAATGGTAAGGCAATCAGATATTTCTGGCCAAATGAAGTTAACTCTGTGATTACATCTCCATGTCCAGAAAAACCATGGACAAATATTAAGAAAGGTGACATGATTGAAATCGAAGGTCTTGCTTGGTCAGGACATGGAACAATCAAAAATGTTGATATCTCTTTTGATGGTGGAGACAATTGGGTAGAAGCTAACCTTAAAGGCTTAGTATTACCAAAATCATGGACAAGATTCTCTTATATTATGAAATGGGAAGGTAAACCTTTATTACTTTCTAGTAGAGCTGTAGATGATACAGGTAATGTTCAACCAACAATTGATCAAGAAACTTCAGCAGTTGGTGTTGAATCTGTTTATCACAGAAATGCAATTGTAACTTGGGAAGTTAAAGCAAATGGGGAGGTTAATAATGTTCACATTAGAAAACACAATGCTTAAGAAATCTTTATTAGCTGCAAGTGTTGTAACAGTAGGTTTATTAATCTCAGGTTGTACTTCAAGCGGAGACTTTGAAAGAGCAGTTGACGGTGCAGTAAAATATGAAGTAAAAGATGGTAAATACACACAATACCATGTAAATACACAAGGTATTAAAAAATTTAACTTTGGTAGAGAAGCTACTCCTACTGAAATTGCAGCTTGGGATAAAGATGCAATGCCAGATGGTACTGGACTACCAAAATATGATATGAAACATGGAAAAGTTGTTTTAGATGAAGATGGAAACCCTAAAAAAGCAGAAGGTTCTGTAGAGTGGGGTAACGAACTTTATGATTCACAATGTGCTATGTGTCATGGAGAGTTTGGAATTGGTGGAAAAGGTTATCCTGCATTATCAGCAGGTACTGCTTCTACTAAGACATTAACTAATCAGTTATTAAATCCAGCAGATAAAGAACCTGGAATGGAACCTCCAACAAAAGTAATTGGAACATATTGGCCATATGCAAGTACACTTTTCTGGTATATTCAAGATGCTATGCCTTTCCCACATCCAAAATCATTATCAAATAGTGAAACATATGCTTTAGTTGCATATTTACTAATGGAAAATGGTATTGAAATTGCTGGTGAAGAGTTAGATGAAGAGTATGTTCTTGATAGAGAAAAATTCTTAAAAATCAAGATGCCAAACGAAGATGGATTCTATCCAAAAGTTGATACACCTGAGGATCCTAAGCAAGGTGTAAGAAATATGAAAGCATACTTAAGTAACCCTAAAAATTATGGTACGGGTGAAAGATGTATGACAGATTGTGTTAAAGGTGAAGTACCTGTTCTTAGAATTAAGAACGAGTTAAATGACTTTAATCCTCCAGCATCTACAGAAAGATCATGGAAGATTCAAGGTTCAGATTCAGCTGCAAACTCAAAAGCTGCAAGTACATATGATACATATTGTGCTGCTTGTCACGCTAATGAAGCAATTGGTGCTCCAGTATTAGGTGATAAAGAAGCTTGGTCTGCTATTGCTGCTAAAGGAATGGATGTAGTTTATGCTAATGCAATAAATGGTATAAATGCAATGCCTCCTAAAGGTGGAGCAATGGATCTTTCAGATGAAGAGTTTAAAGAAGTAGTTGATTATATGATTAACTCTAGTAAATAAAGGAGAAAGCAATGAAATTAATCAAAAAGTTACTTATAGCTTCGGCTATTTGTGGATTATCTTTTTCTAGTTCTTTTGCAGATGCAGAACTAGTTAAAAAAGGTGAGAAAATTTTTAATACTAAAAATTTAGGTAATTGTTTAGCATGTCATGCTGTAAATGGAAAAGCTATTGATGGTCCAGGAAGTATGGGACCAGAATTAAGTGGTTTACAGTATTGGCCAGAAGATGCACTTTATGATATTGTTTACAATATTTATGAAGCTAAAGGTATTACAAATACATCAATGCCAGCATTTGGTAAAGCAGGTTGGTTAAGTGATGATCAAATCAAAGCTGTAGTAGCTTATTTAAAAACAATTAAATAATTATAAAAGGATAGATGATGATAAATAGAAGAAATTTTTTAGGTTTAGGTTTAGGTGCATTAGCAGTATCAATGGCTCCTTCTACGTTAAGTGCTGTTGATTTTAGAAAAGATAAGCCAAAGGCTTGGACTGCAACTAAAGTAGATGCAGCAATTCAAGAAATCTTTGGAACTACTAAAATGACTAAAGGTAAAGTTAAATTAAAAGCTCCAGATATCGCTGAAAATGGTGCAGTTATTCCTGTAACAGTTTCATCTAAATTAGCTGGTTCAAAAGTAGCAATTCTTCAAGATGCTAACCCAGAAACTTTAGTTGCTGTATTTACAGTACCAGAAGGTGGAATTATTGACTATTCAGTAAGAATTAAAATGGCTAAAACTGGTAACGTAACAGCAATCGTTGAAGAGAATGGAAAATTATATTCTGACGCTAAAGAAGTTAAAGTAACTATTGGTGGTTGTGGTGGTTGATTTAGTTCAACTAACTTTATAAAGAAATAAAAATTTTAAAAAATAAAAAGATATATAAAAGAAATTTATAATGGCTAAAAAAACTAGAATCAAAGCAAAGTTAAAAAAAGGTGTAGTAACTGTTAAAGCTCTTGCTAACCACGAAAACTTAAGTTACCAAGAAGCAGAAAGAGCAAAAAAAGAAGCTAACTTCATTACATATGTAGTAGCAAAAGTTAATGATAAGATTGTTTACGAAGTATCAACAAGTCAATTCTTATCTAAAAACCCTTATATGAAGTTTTCATTTAATGCTGACGCAGTTGGAGTTAAAAAAGGTGACGAGTTAGTATTTACTTGGGTTGACTTAAAAGGTAACACAAGAAAAGATTCAAAGAAAATTAAATAATTAATCACTCTTTTTGAGTGGTTAACCCTATAAGGAGATATGTATGTTATTAAAAATTGCTAAAACAACTGCGTTAGCTGCGCTTACTGTATGTACTTTAAATGCCGCAGACTTTAATGCTCAAGCTGAAAAAGATAGACTTGCTTTAATTGATTATTTTGAAGCTAAGTTTGATAATCCAGAAAAAAATAGAGGAACATTCTTCCCTTACTCTACTGATGATGAGTTAAAAAACAATATTATTAGTGGACTTAAACATGAAGATTTTGCTATTGGAAACTATGCTTTCTCTAAAAATGGAAAAGTGTCATATGAAGAAATCAATGAGTTTCCTCCATATGAAGAGTTTATCGAAAATGGTGAAAAACTTTATGAACAAAAATTTGCAAATGGTAACTCACTTGCAACATGTTTCCCAGACCCAGTAGAAGCAGGTTCAAAATATCCTTACTTTGATGAGGAAAGAAAAGAAGTTATGACATTAACTGTTGCTATTAATGAGTGTAGAACTGATAATGGTGAAAAGAAATGGAATACTAAAAAAGGAAACATGGCTCACGTTCAAGCATTCTTTGTTTCTTCTGCTAAAGAAGAAGAGAAAGTTGTAAATACTAAGATTGAAAGTGCTGATGCAGCTGCTGCTTATGAAAGAGGAAAAGAGTATTACTATAGCCAAAAGGGGTATTTAAAACTTAACTGTGCTGAGTGTCACGTACAAGGTGCAGCTCTTAGAGTTAGAAATGAGTCTTTATCTCAATTATTAGGTCAAACTACACATTTCCCAGTTTATAGATTAAAATGGGGAGCTGCAAGTTCTAAAAATGATGGTTTAGGTACTTTAGAAAGAAGAATGAGTGGATGTGTAAAAGATCAAGGTCAAGTTCCACCAAAAGCTGAAGATAAAGAGATGAGAGAACTTTTATTCTTTATGTCTTATATGAGTAATGGACTTAAAATTGATGGTCCAGATATTAGAAAATAAGTAGGAGATGGTTATGAGAAAATTATTATTAAATTTATCAATTGCAGCAACTACAGCTTTAGTTTTTACAGCTTGTACAGGGAATGCACCAACTCCTCAAAGTGCGGCAAAAGTTGACGAGAAAGCTCTTTGTAGCGTTGAGAAAAATGGTATTGAACAAGTTTTAGCAACAGCAAAAGTTTATAACGAAGCAGCTAAAGCAAACAAATTAGAATTTAGAAGATTAAGTGTTAATAACTCTGATTTAATTATCGCTGTAGAAGAAGGTATTAGATCTGGGGCTAAAGAAGTTAACCCTAAAACTTTTAAAGGTAAAAAATCTAAAACTGTTTTACCAATTGAATTTGCAGCAACAAGAGCTTGTAAATTTGGTATCGCAGCTTTAAGTCAAGCACACGAAGCTAAATCTACTTGGAGACTGGCTGTTCCAGGTGATGGTTTCAAATACTAATTAATTAAATAATTAGACACAATTTAAAAAGTCAAGGATAACACCTTGGCTTTTTTTCTTTAAGATTAAAAAAGGCTAGGAGAAGAGATGACAATTTTAAAAAAACTATTAGCAACTTCTGCTATTTTTGCAGTATGTTCAACATCAGCAATTGCTGAAGGGACTTCAAAATTTGTTCCTATTTCAAAGGGTGTTAAATCAATTGAAATGAATTTAAATGGCGAAAAGTTTACTTTAATGAGAAACCAAAATGCTGGAAATATTATTTCAGAACTTTATAATACAACAAATAGAGGTGCGCCTCAACCTATGATTATAGCAGAAGGTGTAGAAACAGTAGGTGAATTAGAGTTTATTGAATATATGAAGAAAGCTCAAAATGATAAGTCTATTGCAATTATTGATTCAAGAAAGCCAGGATGGAATGCAAAACTAAGAATTCCAGGTTCAATCAATGTTCCATTTACAAACTTTAACGAAAAAGATACTGCTATTGAGTGGATGGAAGATGAAATGGGTGTAGTTGACAATAATGGTAAGTTAGATTTCTCAAATGCTAAAACAATTGTTTTATATTGTAATGGTTATTGGTGTGGACAAACACCTGCGATGGTTAAAAGAGCAAAATATTCACTTTTAAGCATGGGATATCCTGCTGAAAAAATCAAATACTACAGAGGTGGAATGCAAGCATGGACTTCATTAGGTTTCACTGTAGTTGGAAGTGGAAAATAGTTTAAGACCTTGTCAAAAATTAAAAGAGGATTTATAAATGAGTAAATTAAGTAGAAGAGAGTTTGTTTATATGATGGCAGTACTTGGTGCTGCTCCTGTATTTGCTAACTCTCATACAAGAATGACAAATACAAACAAAATGGAAGACTACTATAAGTTAAAGCCATTTGGTAATGCAAGATTTATGCATATGACTGACTCTCATGCACAGTTACTTCCTGTATATTTTAGAGAGCCAAGTGTTAATTTAGGTTTTCATGGAAACTATGGTAAGCCTCCTCATATTGTTGGAGATAGACTTTTAGATTATTATGGAATCAAAGATAATAAAAGATTAACTTATGCATACTCTTGTGTAGATTTTGAAAAACATGCAAAAGTTATGGGTAGAACTGGTGGTTTTGCTCAAATTAAAACTGTTGTTGATTATCTAAGAAAAAGTTTTGGCGAAGATAAAACTTTATTAATGGATGGTGGAGACACATGGCAAGGTAGTGCAACTGCTCTTTACACTAGAGGTAAAGATATGGTTGGTGCTATGAATTTACTTGGTGTTGATGTTGCTGTTGGTCACTGGGAGTTTACTTATAAGGCTCAAGAAGTTTTAGATAACGTAAAAGAGTTAAATGCTGAATTCTTAGCACAAAACGTTAAAGTAAAAGAAGATGCCTTATTCAATGAAACAGAAATTGCACAACAAGCTTATGATGAAGATACAGGTCATGCATTTAAACCATATACTATTAAAAAAATGGGTAATGCAAGAGTTGCTATTATTGGTCAAGCTTTCCCTTATACTACTATTGCAAATCCTCAAAGATTTATTCCTGATTGGTCATTCTCAATTAATGACGAAGGAATGCAAGAGTTAGTTGATGAAGTAAGAGAAAGTGAAAAACCAGATGCTGTAATTGTTCTTTCTCACAATGGTTATGATACTGACAAAAAAATGGCAGAAGTTGTTACTGGTATTGACTTTATTATGGGTGGACACACTCACGATGGTGTTCCAGAAGCATATCCTGTTAAAAATGAAGATGGTGTTACTTATGTTTGTAATGCTGGTTCAAATGGTAAATTCCTAAATGTACTTGATTTAGACATTCAAAATGGAAAAATCAAAGACTTTAAATTTACACTTCTTCCAATTTTCTCTGATTTAATTGATGAAGATAAGCAAATGAAAAAATATATTGAAGATGTAAGAGCTCCTTATAAAAAAGATTTAAATAGAGTAATTGCAACTACCGAACAAACACTGTTTAGAAGAGGTAACTTCAATGGTTCTTGGGACCAAATCATTTGTGATGCTTTAATGGATGTAAAAGGTGCTGATATCTCTTTATCTCCAGGATTTAGATGGGGAACATCTGTAATTCCAGGACAAGATATTACTTTTGATGATTTAATGACTCAAACAGCAATGACTTATCCAGAAACTTATGCTAGAGATATCTCTGGTAAAGATATTAAGCTTATTTTAGAAGATGTAGCAGATAACTTATTTAATGAAGATCCATTCTACCAACAAGGTGGAGATATGGTTAGAACAGGTGGTATTTCTTATAGAATTAATCCAACTGCAAAAATGGGTGAAAGAATTTCTGACATTACACTTACTAAAAATGGACATAAACTTGAAGCTAACAAGTCTTATAAAGTTGCAGGTTGGTCTACTGTTGGTTCTAAAGCTCCAGGTGAACCAGTATGGGAAACTGTAGAGACCTATTTACAAAATGTTAAGCATATTGCAAACCTTAAAATTGATACTCCAGATATTGTTGGAATCAAAGGAAACCCTGGAATTATTTAATAGTTTCAGAATGATAAAACATAAAGAAACATTTCTTTATGTTTTTGATTTATAAAGTATTTAAGAAAGTATTTTATAAATCAAAAGAAGGACAAGAGATGATTAAAAAGGGGTTTATAGTTCTATTTGCCTGTTTTATATCTACAAATTTATTTGCAGACTTTCAAGAAGGTAAAAAACTTTTTGAACAAAAATGTGCCCAATGTCATAAGGGGTATATCTCATTTAAAAAACTAAAAGAGAACTTTTATGAGAGAAATAATCAATTATTAAAACTAGAAATTCCAACAGAGAATATGCTTGCTTGGGCAATGATGGATAGTAGTAGAAAAATTGGTGACCCAAATGACGAAGATATGAGAGTTGTTGAAATAGAAGAGTATTTAAAAAACTATTTAGAAAAACCAGATAGAAACAATAGTATTTGCGATCAGACTGCTTTAAAGTATTATAAAAAGAAAGAGCCAATAAAAATAACAGATGAAGAAGCTGAACTTTTAGCTCAATATTTTATGGGATACAAAGAAGATAGACTTAAAAATATGCCAAAAGCAAATAAGATTCTAACTTCAAACTATGATGAAAAAGAGATTTTAAAAGAAGCGCAAACAGAAGGAAAACATATTATTGTTTATGCTACTTCTAAAACTTGTTATTTCTGTAAAAAAATGGAAAAAGATGTTTTAAATCAGCAAGATGTTAAAGATATCATGGCAGAAGATTATATTTTCTTAAAAGTTGATGTTGATTATATAAACTTACCTTTTGGTTTAAAAAAACACTTTAAAGGGATGACTCCTACATTTTTTGTATTAACTTCTGGTGGAGAGTTATTAAATACTTATCCTGGAGCTTGGATTAAAAGTGATTATTTACAAATTTTAAAAGAGAATCTATAATCTATGACTATTGGTAAAGTAGTAGGTACTTTTAGTGCTAAAAAGGCTGATAGTGGACTTCCTAGACCAAAGGTTGATAGTTTAAAACTAATAGAGGGGTTTGGCATAGAAGAGGATAAGTTTGCTGGAAAAGACTTAGAAAAAACAGTAATGATAGTAGGGCAATACAGTTATGATATCTCTTTAAAAGAGGGAATTAATATTCAAGCTGGCTCTTTAGGTGAGAATATTTTATTTGATTTTAATCCACATGATTATAGTGTAGGAACTAAGTTTAAAATAGGTGAAGCAGTTATACAAATAACTGAAAACTGTACCATTTGTAATCATTTAGCAGTATTTGGTAAAAAGTTACCAAAAATCGTAAAGGATTGCAGGGGTATTTATTGTACTATTATAAATAATGGAGTTATAAAAAAAGATGACTCTGTAGAGTTAATATAAAGGATATATAATGAAAAGAATTTTTATTTTAATGTTTGCATCAGCACTATTTTTATTTGCAAAATCAGAGTTTAGTGAGCCACATCCTACTTTTGATGAGCCAAGAAAAGTAGCTATTCAACTTTATGATTCTGACCTAGAAAAAGTAAATCATAATCTTAGTACGATTTATAACATTTTAAAAGAGTACCCAGCAGAATCACTAAAAGTAGTTGTTATTGCCTATGGAAATGGGGTAAGAGCTTTAAAAACAGATTATGATGCAGCTACACTTAAAAGAATCAAGTCTTTAGTTGAGTATGATGTAGAGTTTATAGTTTGTAAAAATACAATGGAAACTATGAAGTGGACAGAAGATGATTTTATTGATGATGCAAGTTTTGTTCAAGCAGGAATTGTTGAATTAATAGAGAGACAAGTTGATGGCTATATTGGAGTTATAGCTTACTAATTTCATAAAAGGAGTTTACAATGTTAAAGAAGATTTTTACAACAGGATTTTTATCATTAGCTTTAGCTACAACTGTTTATGCAGCTAATGTTAGTAAAGAGCAGTGTGAAGCAAAAGAGGGAAGCTTTATTTATGCTGGAAATGAGTGTATTGAGTATAAAGCCTTTGAAGCTGAAGATAATGAAGTTATTACTGTAATTGTTCATGGAACTTGGGATTTAGGAACAAATACTCTTGGTAGATATGCTCCTTTTGCAGAAACTATGAATATGGTAACGGACTTAACAACTATTGCAGTTGCTCTTCCTGGATATTCAGATTCATCTACAAATAACTTAAAACCATTAGCAAGTAAAGAAGTTAAAAATTTAGCGGCTAAAAAAGAGTATGTAGATTTTTTAGGAGAATTAGTTTCTTCTTTAAAGCAAAAGTATAATGCGCAAAAAGTTAACTTTATCGGTCATAGTGCAGGGGCAATGATGGGTGCAACTTTAATTGGTACAAAGCCTGATTTAATTCAAAATATTGCTTTAGCTGGTGGAAGATATGATATTCATAAAGTAAGTGATGAAAAAGATTTAATCTCAATGGTTGATGTATTAGATAATATAAGTAAAGATACTAAAATCTTATTTATTTATGGAACAGAAGATAAAATTTCAAAACCAGAAGTTACTACAAGTTTTTATGAAGTGGCTAAAAATAAAGGTTTAAATGTAAAACTAGTAAAAGTAGAAGGTGCAGCTCACATAGATTTAGATATGACAGATACTGCTACAGAAGCTACTGTAGAAATGTTTGAAGAGGAATAATTACTCCTCTTCATAAAACTCTAGTTCATTGTATGCATCAAATACATTTCTAGAGTTTAACTCTTCATATAAAGCTTTATCTTTAAACTCTTCCATTTTAATATGTTTTGTTACCTCAGCTGAACCAATTTCTTCCTCAACAGCTTCTAAAACTCTTTGTTTTAGTAGTGTAAAGTATTGTTTTGTTTCATTTATTGCATTTTTACTTGTATCATGACCGTGCCCAGGAATTAGGTTTTCATAATCCATTTTTTCCATCATTTCAACAGCTTTAAGTTGACCAATAACAGAACCATCTCTATTAGAAGTAATTCTTCCATTCATAACTAAATCACTAGAAAATAGTGTTTTATTTGAAGGAATATATACAAATAAGTCATCACTAGTATGAGCTTTTCTTCCTACTGGAATAATTTGAACTTCCATATCATCAACTTTAATAGAAGTTGCTTCTTTAATCTCTTGTTCTACTCTTACTATTTTTGTATTTTTAATAGCATCTTTAGGAAGCATTTTAAACATTCTTGTTTTAGAGTCTTTAGTATAGTTTTTATTTATACTTGAAGAACCAATTATTTTTGCATCAAACTTTTCTTTATAAAATGAAGCACCTAACCAGTGGTCATCATGTTCATGTGTTAAAAAAACTGTTTTAACTGGAAGTTTTTTTATCTCACTCATTTTTTCATATGCTTGTTTTGCTAATTCATAAGTAGCTCCTGCATCTACTAAAAGGTAGCTTTTGCCAGTACTTACAAAACAGTGATTTGACATAAATCCACCATTGTGTTTTGAAGGTGCTTCAAGCTTTCCTAAAAAACACCATGTATTATCATTGATTTTTTTTGGTTCTAGCTTATAATCAAATGCAAAAACTGATGTACTTAAGCCCAAAGCAACGATACCTGAAATAATCTTTTTCATCTTTATCCTTATTTGTTTTTCTTATATTTCTTCATGAGGTATTTTAGTAAATCTAAGGTATAATTAGCATTAATATTGTAATATAATCAACAAATTTTTAGGAATATTTATGGATAAAAAAAGACAAATGAATTTCAATCTAAATAACTTTTTATTGTCATTATCAAATGCATTTGATGAAGTCGAATCAAGATATTTTAATACAAGTAAAAACCACTCTAAAAGAGTTGCCTATTTAAGTTTAAAGTTTGCCTTAGAGTTTAACTATAAACAAGATGCTTTATTTGATATTTGTGCTTATTCTTTGATGCATAATATAGCTTTATCACAAGCAAAAGAGGATAAAGAAAAGTTTTGCAACTTGGCAAATGAATACGCAATGAAACTTCCTTTTGATTTTAAAGAGCAAATAGATGTTTTAAAGTATCAGTATGATTTTAATCTAAAAGAGTATGATATTCCATTATTCTCACAGTTTATCTACTTTGCAAACCATATAGATACAAAATTTGATTTAAGTAAAAACTCTGTAGAAAATAGAACTAAAATACTAGCTTATATAAAAGATAAAGAGAATATACTTTTTTCAAGTGATTTAGTTGAGTGTTTCGAAGAGTTTGCTCAAACTCAAAGCTTTTGGCTTGATTTACAAAACGAAAATGAGTTACTTACTTTTATTTTTTCTACACTACAAGACAAAACTATAGTTTTAGATTTTGAAGAGCTTTTAGAGATTACTTCTATCTTTACACTTTTTACTAATGAAAATCTAAATATTATAGAAAATGCTTCTAGAGTTGCTGAATTTTATAACTTTGAACACAAAGATAAACAGACATTTATGATTGCAGCTTCTTTATGTAATATTGGAAAACTTTATATTGATGAAAAAATACTAAATAAGCAAAACTCTTTAGAAGATAATGAATATGAAGAAATAAAAGCCTATCCATACTATACAAAAAAAGTCTTATCAAATATTATTGGTTTTAATGATATTTGTTCATATGCTTATAAGGTGCAAGAGCAAATTGATGCAAATGGATATCCTTTTAGTTTAGAAGCAAAGGATTTAAGTCTAAAAGATAGAAGTCTAGCTTTAGTTAATATATATACTGCATTAACAAGTAATAAACCATATAGAAAAGCTTATACTAAAAAAGAAGCTTTTGATATCTTAGAGCAAATGGCAAAAGAGAATAGGGTAGATGAAACTATTGTTAATGATTTTAAAGAGATTTTTAAATAGTAAATCAAATTAATGATTTACTATTCTGAAGTTGTTGTTAGATTTAACATTTTCCAAGAATACATTCCACCTCTATACCAAGAAATTTTTTCTTCTGGATAACCAATTTTTATAAGGTTTTCAATAGCGAAAGTTGATTGTGGACACCATACTCCATTACAAAATAGAACTAACTCTTTAGCCTGTGTGAAATCATATTTTCCTTTTGATACTTCTTTCACTCCAATCATATCAAGAACATCATAGAAGTCATCAGGGTATTTATCTTTATTAAAGTAGGTAAATGGAATGTTCTCAGCAGTTGGTATACTCATTTGTAAGAACCAATCAGGAAGCCTTGCATCAATTAATAGCATATCATCTCTTTCTTGAGACTCTTTTATGAAGTTAATAACTTCTATTTCTCCAATAGTTTGAATTTTGTCTGTTATTTTCATAGGAGTGATTTTTCCTACAGTTGTAACAAACTTCTTAACACATTTTGAAGATAGTCCTTCTTTTGCATAGTCTCCTGACCAAATATTTTTAGGATCAGCTCCATTTATTTGTCTACACTCTTCATCATGTATTCTTTTTATATTGTATGTTTTTTCATCATACTTAACTTCTACACCATCACCTCTTAGGTTTAACTCACTTGCATTTACTGCTAAAGTTAGTAATGAAGTAGCTAGGGCTAGTTTTAGTGTGTATTTTAACATTTCAACTCCTTTTTGTTTATTAGAAAATATTATAATAATTTCATATATTTAAACTTAAAAATATTAAATAATAATTTTCTTAACAAAAGCTAAGTAAATATAACATTACGTGTGGTACAATTTGAAAAAAATATGGAGAATACTATTAAATCTCAATCACAAGCTTATAAATTTGCATTAATAGCAGTATTCCTTTGGTCAACAGTTGCTACAGCTTTTAAATTTGCATTACAATATTTATCACCTGAAGAGTTAGTATTACTCTCTTCTTTAACTTCATTAGCTGCACTGTTTTGTGTGCTAATAATAAATAAAAAACTTAATCAAGTATTCCCATATATAAAAAAGAATATAAAACTAGTTTTTATTCTAGGATTTATTAATCCATTTTTATACTATCTTGTTCTTTTTAAAGCTTATGATTATTTACCAGCTCAAGAAGCACAAGCTATAAATTATACTTGGGCTTTAATGTTAGCATTTCTTTCTGTTCCATTTTTAAAGCAGAAACTTACATTCAATGATATTGTTGCAGGGATTATCTGTTATTTTGGTGTTTTAGTTATATCAACAAAAGGTGAGCCTTTTTCTTTAAACTTCTCAAATATAGATGGAGTATTATTAGCGCTATTTAGTACAATTCTATGGTCTTTATATTGGATATTTAATACAAAAGCTAAAGGTGAGTCAACAGTAATGCTGTTTTCTAACTTTTTAGTTGCAACACCAGTTATAATAATATACTTCCTTTTAACACAACCTCTTAATATTCCTAATTCAAGTGGAGTATTAGCAGCAGTTTACGTTGGATTGTTTGAAATGGGTATTACTTTTCTATTTTGGTTAAAAGCAATGCAAAATGCTCAGAATACATCAAAGATTGCAAACCTAATTTTTATCTCTCCTTTTATGTCCTTAATCTTTATATATTTCATTCTAAATGAAAAGATTTTTATCTCTACTTTAGTAGGTTTAGGATTCATCATTATTGGACTACTAATTCAGCAAAAAAAAGCCAAAGAGTAGCAATAAAATAGCATTTTAAGAAAATTACAATAAAATGATATATTAGTTATAATAAATGGTCTTTTTTTAAGTCTTAATTTATTTTTACTGTGAAATAATGAATAGTTTTCAAAAGTCATTACTTTTAGTACTACTAAAAAAACATTAGAAATATTGTTTGGATTTAGACTAGAAAAAGATTTAATTTAAGGAAAGGGGATTAGATGAAATTAACTAAGTTAGCTAGTGCTTTTGCACTAAGTGCAGCTGTTTGTACTTCAGTATTTGCAGCAGATACAGTTAAGATCGGTGTACAAGCACCAATTACAGGGAAGTATGCAAATGAGGGACAAGGTATTGACAACTTTGTTAGACTTATTGTAGATGAAAAGAACAAAGAGGGTGGACTACTTGGTAAAAAGATTGAAGTAGTTACTTGTGATGATGAAGCAAAAGCTCAAAAAGCAGCTGTTTGTGCTAAGAAGTTAGCAAATGCAGGTGTTTTTGCAGTAATTGGTTCTTATACTTCAGGAGCAACAGAAGCTGCTCAAACTACTTATTATAGAAATAAGATTCTTCAAACTTCAGATGGAACTTCAGATTCTTTAATCAAAAGAAAATATTGGACATTCTTTAGAAACTCATTTCCAAACTCAGCTCAAGGTGAGTTTACAGCAGACTATTTTGTAAATCAAAAGAAATATCAAAGAATTGCAGTATTATCTGATTATTCTTCTTATTCTGATGGATTAGCAAACTCTGTAGAGGATTCTATTAAAAAGCTTGGTGGTAATGTAGCATTTAGAGGAAAGATTAAATCTGGTACTCAAAACTTTACAGCTATCTTAACTAAAATTAAAGCATTAAACCCAGATGTAATTTATTACTCAGGTTACTATACTGATGGTGGACTTTTAAGAGTTCAACAACAACAATTAGGAATTAACGCTGACTTTGTTGGTGGTGATTCAAATGATAACCCAGACTTCTTAAAACTTGCAGGAAAAGCTGCTGAAGGTGTATATTTAGTAAATGTACCAACTCCAGATATTTTACCTTATGAAGCTGCTAAAAAATACTTAACAGCATATGAAGATAGATTTAACATGAAGCCTCCTTCAATTTGGGCTGTTGTTAATGCAGATGGTTTAAGAGCAGTTATGGAAGGTGTTGAAAAAACAAACTCATTTGATACTAAAAAGATTTCTGACTATATTAGAAATGATATGAAAGATTTCCCAGGAATTACTGGACCATTTAACATTAGAGAAGATGGTGAAAGAGTTGGAGCATCTTTAATGGTGTATCAAATTCAAAATGATGGAAGCTACAAAGTATCATTCAACAAATAATAAGAGAGCCTAAATAAATGGATATTTTTCTTCAACAGTTAATCAATGGTTTAACTATAGGAAGTTTATATGCATTAGTTGCTTTAGGTTATACAATGGTTTACGGTGTGATGAAGTTAATTAACTTCGCACACGGTGACCTTGTTGCCTTCTCAGCTTATGTAGGACTTACTATATTTACACAGTTTTTTGGTGCAAGTGCAGTTTCTTTTGTTAATGTAATTATCATTTTCTTATTGACTGCTATTATTGTTGCTTTTGTGGGTGTTCTTCTTGAGCGTCTTGCATATAGACCTTTAAGAACGGCACCAAGACTTAGTGCTGTTGTTTCAGCACTTGGTGCAGCTTTAGTTATTCAAAATGGAATAATGCTTATTTGGGGTCCAAATATGCAAATTTTCCCAGCAGATTTATTGCCTAGTACTACTTGGAATGTTTCTGGTGTAATTATTACATTTACACAGCTTTGTATTTTAGTACTTTCAGCTGTATTAATGATAGCTTTATACTTCTTTATTAATAAAACAAAGATTGGTACTGCTATTCGTGCAACTGCAATTGACCAAGATGCAGCAAAACTAATGGGTATTAATGTTAATAGAATTGTTATGATTATTTTCGTAGTTGGTTCTATGCTTGGTGCTATTGGTGGTCTGTTTATTGGTATTTATTATAGATCTTTAACATTTGATATGGGATGGGTTTATGGTTTAAATGCCTTTATTGCAGCTATTATTGGTGGAATTGGTTCAATTCCAGGAGCTATGATTGGTGGATTATTACTTGGATTATTTAATGCTTTAATTGCAGGTTATATCTCAACGGAGTGGGCTGAGACATTTACTTTTGTTCTTTTAATTATTATTTTAATTGTTAGACCAACAGGTATTCTTGGTGAAAAAACAGCGGAGAAAGTATAATGAATAAGACTACTTTAATTGCTACTATATTTATATTAGTTATGGCTGTTTTCCCATTTACTGTTGATTCAGCTTGGCTTAGTATAGGTATTACATTTTTAGTATTTGCTACAGTTGCCTTTTCTCAAGATATTATTCTAGGACGAGCAGGTGTATTTAATATGGGACATGCCATTTTCTTTGGTATTGGTGCATATACAACAGCAATATTAAATGTACATTTTGGTTTGGAAATTATTGCAACTATTCCATTTGCAATTATCTTTCCTGTAATTGTTGCTATTGTACTTGCTGGTCCAATCATTCACTTAAGAGGGGATTATTTACTTGTAGCAACAATTGGATTTAATATCATTTTTGAACAAGTTTTATCAAATGACTTATTTGGTTTAACTGGTGGTCCAAATGGTATTTTTGGAATAGATGTTGTAAGAGTATTTGGATATGAGTTATTTTCAGATACTGCAATTTACTATATGGCATTTGGACTTCTTTTAATTACACTATTAATTATTAGAAACCTTGATAACTCAAGATATGGTAGAGCACTTTATTATATCAATAAAGATGAAATTGCTGCAAAGTCTATGGGTATTAATATTCCATATTATAAACTATTTGCCTTTGCACTAGGTGCTGCTATTGCAGGTGTTGCTGGTTCTATTTTTGCAATTCAGTATTCAGCTGTAAGTCCAGAGTCATTCTCATTTATGCAGTCTGTTATGTTCTTTGCTATTGTACTTGTTGGTGGTTCTGCATCTCTTCCAGGTGTAATTATTGGTACATTTGTAATGTTTGTATTACCTGAACTGTTTACAGAGTTTAAAGAATCAAGATATTTAATCTTTGGTGCTGCAATGGTTCTTACTATGGTTCTTAGACCAAATGGTGTATGGCCAGCAACTTTTGGAAATATTCCAAAGTATTTAAAAGAAAAAGCACTAAAAGCAAAATCAAAAGGAGAAACTGAATAATGAAATATGTACTAGAAATAGATAACGTATCTAAGTTTTTCCATGGTCTTGTTGCAATTGATGATTTAACTATTAAAGTAAAACCTGGGCAAATCTATGGGATTATTGGTCCTAATGGAGCGGGAAAAACTACACTTTTTAACTGTGTTACTGGTATTTATACACCAGAGCAAGGAACTATTAAATATAAAGGTGAAGATATCACTGGAATGCAACCTCATAAAATTGCCCAAAGGGGAGTTTTAAGAACATTCCAAAATATTAGGCTATTTAAAGAGATGAGTGTAGCTGAAAATATTATGGCAGGATATCATACTAAGTCAAAACAAAAATGGTATCACGCAATTATTCATACTCCTGCATATAAAAAAGATGAGCAAGAGGCTTGGAAAAAAGTTGAAGAGCTAATGGAGTTTTTTAATTTAACTCATTTAGCTACAAATGCAACAGGTGATTTATCTTATGGTAATCAAAGAAAAGTTGAGATGGCAAGAGCATTAGCTGCAAAGCCTGAACTTCTTATTTTAGATGAACCAGCAGCAGGTCTTAATGAAAATGAGACAATTGAGCTAACAGAAATCATTAGAAAAATATCTCAAATGGATATTGGTATTATGATGATTGAACATGATATGGAAATGGTTATGAACTTAACTGACTATATCACTGTTATAAACTTTGGAAAAGAGATTTCTCAAGGTGAGCCAAGTTTTGTACAAAATGACCCAAGAGTTGTAGAAGCTTATATTGGTTCTGATGATGACGAGGAGGAAGAGCAAGATGGTAAATAATGAGATTTTATTAGATATAAAAGACCTTCACGTTTCATATGGAGCTATTTCTGCAATTAAGGGAATTAATATTCAAGTAAGACGTGGAGAAGTTGTAACAATTTTAGGTGCAAATGGTGCTGGTAAAACTACAACTTTAAGAACAATCTCTGGCTTACTAAAAGCAAAACAAGGTAGTATTATCTTTGATAAAAATGATATTACTAGTACTCCTGCTCATGATATAGTAAGTTTAGGTATGTCTCACTCTCCTGAAGGAAGAAGAGTTTTTGGAACACTTACAGTTGAAGAGAACTTAATGATGGGTGCATATACACTTAAAGATCACGATAAAGAGACATTACAGTGGATTTATGACATCTTACCAAGATTAAAAGAGAGAAGAAAACAGCTTGCTGGTACTCTTTCTGGTGGTGAGCAACAAATGCTTGCAATAGGACGTGCTATTATGTCAAAACCAAAGCTTTTAATTCTTGATGAGCCTTCACTTGGACTTGCACCTATTTTAATTAAAGCAATTTTTAAAGCAGTAAAAGAGATTGCACAAAGTGGTGTAACTGTTTTATTAGTAGAACAAAATGCGAAAGCTGCATTGAAATTAGCTGATAGAGCTTATGTTTTAGAAGTGGGGCATATTACCCATGAGGGAACATCTGAAGAGTTATTAAACTCAGAGAAAATCCAAGAAGCTTATCTTGGTAAAAAACACTAAATAGTAGTAAGGGAAATCCTACTACTATTTAAAAAATGGTTCAATAATATAACAACTCATTGACCACTCTTCATCATCTTTTGTTTTATGGATTTCTCCACCTTTAAATGTTGCTTTTAAGTTATCATAGTTAGCAACTACTTTATCAAAGTTTTTGATTATCTCAGGAATTCTTTTATCAAGCTTCTTTCTGGCATCTTTAGTAATATCAGAATAGAAAGTAAATACTCCATAATCTAAACTAGACTCTTTATAGTTTTCATCCCTTTGAATCATTTTACAGATTCTATCTACTTCATCTAGGTACTCTTTTTTAGTATTTATAACATTGTTTTTAACAGAGATAACTACTCTTGAAATTGAGTCATTGTGGCTACTATGAGAAATTCTTTCATCAAGTGTTATACTAAAAGTACCTTCTGTAAGATCTCTTTTAGTCATAAAGTTTGGATATTCGTCTCTATCAGGTAGAGAACATCTTAAAATATCTGTAACAGTAGCATTTATAAAAATTTCTGGTGTGTGCTCTTCTATTTTTGCTATCTCTTGAGCAATATGAATAGTTACAATTTTATGGGGACCATAAGAAAGACTTAGCCTATCATTTGTCCAAAATAAAAAGTTGTTTTTAGCATTTACAATACCATTTAAAATAGCATCTACTACTTTTTCTTGTTTTGGAAAGTTATTCATAGTAGTTTTCCTCTACTTCTTCAATAATACCACTTTCATAAAGAATATTTTCTATAAGTCTATTTTTTGATACATTGATTTTCTCTGAAAGAATAACTAATGCATCATCTAGTTTTGAATCAATTTTAATAGTTAGCTGAGTAATCTCTTTTTTGTTTTTAAGACTTTTATCTATTACATTTCTTATAATTTGTCTATCATATTTTTGTTTAGCCAAAAAATAACCCTTTGATTTTTGTTTACTTATATTACTTTGATTTCTTTTAAAACTCCTTGAAGTAATGCTTTTTAGGTTTTATAGAACAGTTTTACACAATACTATAAATAAGTAATTTTAGATACTAAAATAAGTAAAATTTAAGTCTAAATTAAGTTTTTGTGTGTGATAATTTTTTAAAGGTACTACTTTTTGTATTACTTAATAAATTTTATGCTTTTAATTATAAGGATACGGGATGAGAGAAGAAAAAGAGATTATAGAATCAGCAGTTAAACTGGCTGAAAAATGGCAAAGAAGAGCTACTGAGTTAGTTAGTGATTATGATAGAGAGTTCTATAAGAAGATGAACAAGATGCTAGAGCATCCAAAAGACAAAGCTTTACTAATTGAGTTAATGGACCAATGCTTTAGATGTGAATCAAATGATAGAATTGCAAATCAAATCATTTTTTTACTTGAAAAGCATGGTATGGCACACTTTTTTACTACAAAAGATAGAATGCTTTTATGGTTATTCCAAAATATAGGTAAATTTTTACCAAACCTTTCTGTACCAATGTTTGTAGATCAAATTAGAGATGATACAAAAACTGTTGTATTAAAAGGTGAAGAAGAACCATTTAATAAACATCTTAAAATGAGAAAAGAAGAGGGTACAAGGGTAAATATTAATTTAATTGGTGAAGTAGTTCTAGGAGAAGAAGAAGCTAGTGAAAGAATTGAAAAGTATTTAAAAGCTTTAGAAAACCCAAATATTGACTATATTTCTATTAAAATTTCTACAATTTATTCTCAAATAAGTGCTTTAGATTTTGAACATACAGTTGAAGTATTAGTTGAAAAGCTAAGCAAAATCTATGCTCAAGCTAAAAAATATCCTTATATTGCACCAGATGGTACAAAATCAAACAAATTTATCAACCTTGATATGGAAGAGTATAGAGATTTAGACATCACTGTTGAAGTATTTAAAAGAACTTTAGCAAAAGAAGAGTTCAAAGACTTCTATGCTGGAATTGTACTTCAAGCATATTTACCTGATTCATTTAATGTTCAAAAAGATTTATGTGAATGGGCAAGAAAAAGAGTAGAAAATGGTGGAAGCCCTATTAAGTTTAGACTTGTTAAGGGTGCAAATATGGAGATGGAGGAGACAGAAGCTTCTCAAAAACATTGGGAAATGGTAACTTATACTGATAAAAGTGATACTGACTCAAACTATAAAAGAATGATTAGACATGCTTTAAAACCAGAAAATGCTCCATACATGCATGTGGGAACTGGTTCTCATAACTTATTTGAACTTGCATTTGCAACAGAACTAGCAAAAGAGAACGATACAGAAAAGTATCATACTATTGAGATGTTAGAAGGTATGAGTGAGTCAGCAAGACTTGCAATTAAAGAGATCTCTAAAAATGCAATTCTTTATGGTCCAACAGCTTCAAAAGAACAGTTTACAAATGCAATTGCATATTTAGTAAGAAGACTTGATGAAAATACAGGTCCTAATAACTTTATTAGATACTCTTTTGGACTAGAAGTTGGAACAAAAGATTGGAAAGCACAAGAAGCACTATTTAGAAAATCATTTGAAAATGAGAAAACATCATTTGTTGGTGCAAAAAGACAGCAAAATAGATTAACTGAAAAATGGGATGATTATTCTAACTCTTCATATGATACTGGAACTTACCATGCAGAAGCTGATACAGATTTTGTTTTACCAGCAAATCAAGAGTGGGCACGAAATATTGTAAAAAAATGGAAGTTCTCTAAAGATACTGAACATAAAATTGCTCCTGTTGTAGTTGGAGGTGAAGATTTAATTGAAGGAAGAAAAATTGTAGATGCAATTGATAAATCTCAATTAAAAGAGGGTGTTTTAGCAGGAAGATTTGCAAATGCTACAGCAGAAGATTTACAAAAAGCAGTAGATATTGCAGATGCTGATGTTGATGGTTGGAGAAGTAAAACAAATAGACAAAGACATGAGATTTTAAAACAAGCAGCAATAAAGGTACGTGAAAGAAGAGATGATTTAATAGGTGTTGCAGCAGCAGAAGTAGGAAAAGTATTTACTGAAACTGATGTTGAAGTATCTGAAGCAGTTGATTTTATTGAGTTTTATTCTCACTCTTCAGAGTATTGGGAAAAATATGAGAACTTAGAGTTTACTGGAAAAGGTGTAGGTGTTGTAGTACCACCTTGGAACTTCCCTGTAGCAATTCCTTTAGGTGGTGTTGCATCAGCATTAGCAGCTGGAAATACAGTTATTATCAAACCTGCTTCTGTTGCAGCATTAACTGCTTATGAAATGTGCAAATGCTTCTGGGATGCAGGAGTTTCAAAAAATACTCTACAGTTTGTTCCTTGTCCTGGAGCATTAGCTGGTGAGCATTTAATTGCTAATAAAAAAGTTGATTTTGTAATTTTAACTGGTGGTGAAGATACTGCTCATAAAATGCTTGAAACTAGACCAGACCTTTTCCTAACAGCTGAAACTGGTGGAAAAGATGCAACTATTGTTACAAATATGGCAGATAGAGACCAAGCAGTTAAAAATGTTTGTTTAAGTGCTTTTAATAACTCAGGACAAAAATGTTCAGCTACATCTTTACTAGTACTAGAAGAAGAAGTTTATAATGATGCTTCATTTAGAAAAGCTTTAGTTGATACTGCTAGTTCTATGAGTGTTGGTTCTGTTTGGGATTTTAAAAATAGAATTGGTACTTTAGCAAATCCTGTAGCAGGAGCATTAAAAAAAGCTATCTCAGAACTAGAAGAAGGAGAAGAGTGGGCGTTAGAACCTTCATATGCTGATAATAATGAGTATATGTTAGAACCAGCAATTAAATGGGGTGTAAAAGAAGGAAACTTTATTCATAAAACAGAACTTTTTGGACCAGTATTAGCTGTAATGAAAGCAAAAGATTTAAAACATGCAGTTGAGATTGTTAACTCTACAGGGTATGGTTTAACTTCTGGAATTGAATCACTTGATGAAAGAGAAGTTGAGTACTGGAAAGCAAACTTAAAAGCAGGAAATCTATATGTAAATAGAGGAACTACAGGAGCTATTGTTTTAAGACAACCATTTGGTGGTATGGGTAAATCTGCAATTGGAGCAGGGAGAAAAGTTGGTATTTATAACTATATAACTCAGTTCGTTGATTTTGAAGAGAGTAATACTCCAAAAGTAGCTAAAAAATACTCTACAGATTTAACAAGATTTATTGAATCTTGTAAAACAAATAGTGAAGATAAAAATGATATAGAAAAGCTTTCTTTCGCTTTACAATCATATTATGAAAACTATGAAAATGAGTTTTCAAAAGAAAAAGACTATTGTAATGTAAGAGGAGAAGACAATCACTTTAGATATATTCCTTTAGATAATGTAATTATTAGAGTTAGTGATGATGATACTCTTTTTGATGTAGTATCAAGAATACTTGCAGCAAGAGTTTCAAAGGTACACTTTAAAGTATCAGTTGATAAAAATGAGAAAGTTAAAAAGTTCCTAGAAGATTCATACTCTAAACTATTTACTTCAAGGGATAACTTAGTTATTCAAGATGAAGAGAAGTTTAAAAAAGAGATTTCTAAGTACGATAGAGTAATCTATTCTGATATCGCAAAAGTATCTGAAGAGGTATTTAAAGAAGCTTCTAAAACAACAACTTTCATCGTAAGAGGAAAACCTATGATGGAAGGAAGATTAGAGCTTCTAAACTACTTTAAAGAGCAGTCTGTTTCACACTCTTATCATAGATATGGAAATATTGGAGCAAGAGAGCAAGGAAACTAAAAGAAGAAGAGTTTATCTCTTCTTTTTTTAAAAGTTCTCTTTAGAGAAAGCAATCTTTTCTTCTAAACTTTTATTAGAGTTTTTTAAACTATCAATTAAACTAAATCTTTTTAAAGCACCAATATCATTGGCAATTTGTATAGCTAAACCAGGTCTTGCATTTAATTCTAATACTAATGGACCTAAATTTTTATCAATAACAATATCAGCACCTAAGTAACCCATATTTGTCATCTCATAACATCTTGCAGATAAATGAAGTATCTCATCCCAGAAAGGAACTACTAATTCCTTTAGATTTTTATTTGTATCTGGGTGAAATTTAATTGGTCTATCAAACTGTACTGCATTTAAAGCTTTTCCAGTTTTAATATCAATTCCAACTCCAACAGCACCTTGATGAAGATTTGCTTTTCCATCACTATTTGAAGTAGATAATCGCATCATTGATAAAGTAGGAAAACCTTTATATACAATTACTCTTACATCAGGAACACCTTCATAACTAAAACCATCAAAGGCATCATCAAAATCAACTAGTTTCTCGAAAACAGCTACATCATTTCTTCCACCAAGAGAGTATAGACCACTTAGAATATTTGAGATATGTCTTTTTATATCGTTATAATCTAAAGCATCACCACTTGGCTTAATAAACTTGTCTTTATCTCTTTTAACAATAACAAGAATACCTTTACCTCCACTTCCTTGTGCAGGTTTTATAACAAAGCCACTTTGGTTTTCTATATAGTCTTCAAAGTGATTTATTTCCACTTGGTATTGAATATAACCTAATAATTTAGGAACTGAAATTCCATGTTTTTGGGCTAGTTTTTTAGTTTTTAGTTTATTATCAACTAAAGGAAAGTTTTTTCTATCGTTGTGTTTTCCTATATAGTTGATATTTCTATCATTCATTCCTAAAATACCAAGTTTTTTTAGTTTAAAAGGGTTTGCAAACATCTTACTTAACCATTGATTTAAATCTATAAAGCTCACTTAGTCTATAACCACTATATCTTCCTAGAAGTATGATTAATCCAAGAACTGCTAATAAAACTTCTGGGAAGTTAAATGTAATGAAACTTAAAACAGAGTTTGTCATAGCAAAGTAAGCAATAATTGAAACTATTAAAGAACCACTACCTTGTAAAAATACCTCTTTAGAACCATCTTCTTCCCAAATAATAGACATTCTTTCAATAGTCCAAGCTAAAATAATAATAGGGAAGAAAGTAATACTTGTCGCATATTCTAGTTCTAGTTTATGTGAAAGAATAGCCACAAAAGCCATTATCCCCACAACTACAATTAGTACAGAAGATATCCTTGCTACAAGAAGTAGATTTAAGTGGGATAAGTATGACCTAACAATAAGCCCCATAGTTACTACTAAAATAAACATCATAATACCAGGTAATAAACTTGTTTCAATAAATGCCATTGATAATAAAATAGGCATAAAAGTACCAGATGTTTTAAGTCCTACAATTACTCTCATAATAACAACTACTAAAGCTCCTAGAGGAACTAAAAGTAGTAGTTTAAATGTATTTTGTGACTCATTTGGTAATGTAAACAATGAAAAGTCTAAAAGAGTACTTTGGTTTTTAAGATCTTTAGATAAAGCAGCATTTCTTGCTGGTACAATGTTTTTAGTTACAGAGAATCTTACATTAGAGTTTTTAACACCCTCAGCTTCTAATAAGAACTGTGAACCTCTTTGCCATATAAATATTTCACTACTATTTTCAATAAGACCATTATTTATATCAAATAAATACCATTTGTCTTTATGAAAAACTTCTAACATAGGAGTTAGTACTATATTTCTTTGTTTATCTTCTAAATATAATGCACCAATTGTTCTAACTTTATATTGCATTTTATTTAGAAGTTGAACTAAAGCATCTCTTTTTTCTTTAGCTGTTTTCATATAATTATTTTTAATCATTTTTGCAGCTTGAGAAGGTTGAACTAGATTAAACTCTTTTATTAATAAAGAAGTAAAAGTCAAAGAATCAGAGCTTTTGTCATATATTTTATTTAATAAAGAGTTTGCTGCTTGAACCATTACAGAAGGAACTTCCATTGGCTCAACTTCAATAGGTTCTGCTTCAAGATTTGCTTTATAGTATTTGTCTTTTATAATATCAATTGAGTAGTAGATTACTTGACTACCTTCAATTTCTCTTTTAGACCAAACACCTTTATTTGTAGAGTTTAGTTTTCTTTTTGTAAAACCATAATCCGCAGAACTTGACTCTTCATTTACAATGATAATTCCATCTTGTTTTTTAGGAAGAATCATAGAAACTAAGGCACTTTGGTTTTTCTTACTATCAAAACTAATTTTTGCTTCAATATTCCATATATTTGTAGTCTCTTCTTGAAAAATAGGGAAGTTAAGTACTTTTACTTTATAACTCATTAGAGCAATAGAAGTTATTATTAATATAATTGAGAATAAGAGTATTTGATTTCTTGATGTCATTTTTACTCTTTACTTAGCTTTTTTTATTGGCTCTTGAGTGAACTTTTTAGATACATCAACTAAAACCATACCAGTTAGGAAGTTTTTACCAATAAGAACTGGATAAGAGAACTTACTTCTATCTGTAAGTGTTACATCAACAAGCTGACTACTATTTGCAACGTTTATTCTCATTTGCACTACATATCTTTTTTGATTTTTTGCCCCATGCCTTTTGATATAAACAATTCTACTTATAGGTAAAGCTTTGTTAATTAGTTCACCTTTTTCATTTTCTAAAGTAAACTTAACCCACTTCTTCCCATCTCTTTCAAAAGCTTTTATATTTGTTGCATGTAAAGAAGTAGTAGTTGCGCCTGTATCTATCTTAGCTTTTAGTTTTAAGTTTTCAGAAGGAATATATACATATTCATAGTTACCTAGAATTATCTTTGAGTCTTTTTGTTTTGGCTCTTTTGTAATATAAACAGGAACTTTTTTCTCTTTATATACAATTTTTTCTTTTATTATTATTTTTTCTTTAGGTTCTTCAATTTTAGGGTCTTGTGTATCCATTTGTTCAGTTTTACTTGCAGTTGAGCAGCCAATGAAGATTACTGTTAAAGCTGAAAAAAAGATAGCATTAAAAAAAAGTTTTTTCATTATTTAATCCTTTCAAATATATATGAAAGGCATGATTATAGTATAAATATCTAAAAAAACAGTAAAGAATTTAATTTAAAGCAGTGAGGAGGAGAGAAAGAAGATACTTTAGTATCTTCCATTATATTTCATAATTAAGATTTGCTCATAAAGCATATTACCAAAGCCTTCAGGCAAGTTTTCATGCTCTTTTTCTACTAGAGTTATAATCTCTCTTATTTGCTCTTCTGTCATATTTTGAACAACAGGAATGATAGTTTTAGCAATTGTGTCTTTAAACTCTTTTATTTCTTCTTGTGTCATGTAAATTAGTCTTTCTAGTAAAATTAAAAAAGAAATTATAGTGTAATTATCTAAAAAAGCAGTTAATTTAGTTTTTTTTGTTATAATCGCGAAAAATATAGTTAGGAAAGAGATTTTGGTAAACTTAAGTAAAAAAATTTCAAGTTTAGTTGGAAGAACAAATGCAGAATATGGACTGATTCAAGAAGGTGATAGAGTATTAGTTGGTTTCTCAGGTGGAAAAGACTCTACAACTTTAATTCATGCATTAAATCACCTAAAAAGAGTTACACCTTTTGACTTTGACTTTAAAGCAGTAACAGTAACTTATGGAATGGGTGAGCAAGTACAGTTTTTAGCTGACCACTGTAAAGAGCATGGAATTGAGCATGAGATTATTGATACAGAAATCTTTGAATTATCAAAAGATAAGATTAGAAAGAACTCATCATTTTGTTCATTCTTTTCTAGAATGAGAAGAGGGTATCTATATTCTACAGCACAAGAACAAGGTTACAATAAAGTAGCACTTGGTCATCATTTAGATGATGCAATGGAGTCATTTTTTATGAACTTCCTATACAATGGTGCATTAAGATCAATGCCACCTATTTATAAAGCAGAAAATGGTTTACAAGTTATTAGACCTTTAATCTTTTGTAGAGAGAGACAATTAAGAGCTTTTGCTCAAACAAATGAAATCTCAGTAATCGGTGATGAAGCATGTCCTGCAATGAGATTTGATATTAAAATGCCTCATGCAAGAGCTAAAACAAAAGAGTTATTAGAAAAAATGGAAGAGGAAAATCCTCAGATGTTCGTTTCTATGAAATCTGCATTCAAAAATATACAAACATCAACATTCTTTGATAAAGAATTGCTGGATAGAGATTAATATATGAAGTTATTGGTCTCTTCTTGCCTTTTAGGTGAAGATGTTAGATATGATGGGGGAAACTCTTCTGTAGCATTTAATCCAAAGTTTTCTTTTTCTTCAAAAGAACTATTTATGGATATTTTATGCGATAATGAAGTTTACTCTTTATGTCCTGAAGTAAAAGGTGGATTATCTACTCCCAGAGATCCAGCTGAGATTACAAGTGTAGAAAAACCTTTTAAAGTTGAAACTATAAATAAAGAAGATGTAACTATAAACTTTTTACTAGGAGCTAAAAAGGCTTTAGAGCTTTGCCAAGAAGAGGGTATTAAAGTTGCTTTATTAAAATCTAAATCACCATCTTGTGGAAATACAAAGATTTATGATGGTACTTTTACAGGTAATTTAGTTGAAAATCAAGGATTAACAGCTAGATTATTAAGTGAAAATGGAATCACAGTATTCAACGAAACTCAATTAAAAGAATTACAACAGTTTATAAGAACTAATAAATAGTTTTTATAACTGTTCGTTTACTAAACTAGATAATTTAAGAGGGTCTAAGGCTCCACTTACTCTTTTTACTTCAATACCATTTTTATATACAATTAAAGTAGGAATTGATCTTATTTGATATTTTGCACCTAAGTTTTGGTGTTGTTCTGTATTTACTTTTACAAATAGTGCTTTTAATGGATATTTTTGAGCTACTTCATTAAAAATTGGTGCCATCATTTTACATGGTCCACACCAAGGAGCCCAAAAGTCTACTATTACAGGGATTTCTGAATTAACAATTACATGGTCAAAGTTTGATTCATCTAACTCAATAGGAGTAGTATCTAAAAGTGAGTTCTTACAAGAACCACAATTAGCTTTTGAATAAGAGTCTTTTTTTGGAATTTTGTTTACTTTTAAACAATGAGGACATACAACATTGATTTTATCCATTTATTAAGCCTTTAAATTTAGAAGTGTATCTGCAACAGCTTGTTGCATTTCAATTCCCTTTGCATTTGCTTCATAAGCTATTATTTGAGGTATACTTCCTGCGATTGCATCAATCATATCTGCTGTAACTTCCATATTTTCTGGATCTCCAACTACTTGAGCAATAGTAGATAGTTTTTCTGCTGTTTCAGTTACTTGCATTTGTGCTGCAAGCATACCATTTAAATTATTATCTATTCTCATTATTTACTCCTTGAGTATCATCTTGAGAGTGAAGTAGCATTTTATTTAAGTTTGCTGTTCTTGCAATTTGTGCATCAGCAGAACTTAATTCGCTAGGGGCACTAGAAGCACTTTTTAGTTCTTCTAGTTTAGCATTTACTGCTCCTTCATCTTCAGGCATTGAGGTATCAAGTCTTACTGAACCTCCATTTGCATAAAGCTTTCCATCTGGTCCAACATGATAATTATATTGAATAGGTGCTGTTGTAGTCCCATTTGCAGCATGGGCTTGTTCATGGGTTTTAACTTGGGCATCTAAGTTCTTATATTTATCTAAAACTCTATCATAGTCTTGTTTATCAAACTTTTCATTAGAAGCATTAGTTTTATCATAATCATCTGAAGCAGCTTTTTCTACTTCTTTTTTATCAATATTAGCTAACTCAGATCTTTTCTGAGCTAGTTGTTGATATATTGACGATGCTGATTGAGAATAAGAATTTAATTCCATGTTAAAACCTTTTTATATTAAAACAATTTTATCTAATTGCCTTTAAAAAGTAAAGCTATTAACTTAATAGTTTATAGCTACCTTATACTTAGGATCATCTTCTTCATAAGTACAAAATGGACCTGCATCCTTAAGTATTTTTTTACAATCTTCACTTAAGTGTCTAATTGTAAGTTTTTTCCCTGCATCTGCATATTTTTTTGTAATATTATCAATAGCTTCAACACCAGAGATATCCATAACTCTTGCATCTTTAAAGTCTAAAACAATATTTTCAGGGTCGTGTTTTGTATCAAATAATTCAAAAAATGAAGTTGTAGAACCAAAGAATAGTGGTCCATCAAACTCATATACTTTTGTGTTATCATCTTCTCTGTAAGTTCTACTTCTTACTTTACTGTGATTCCAAGCAAATACTAAAGCTGAGATAATAATACCTGTAATAACTGCAATTGCTAAGTCTGCAAAGATAGTAATAACTGTTACTGCAACTAAAACAAACTTATCTGAGTTTGGCATAAATCTAATTCTATTTCCACTTTCCCACTCAAATGTCCCAATAGAAACCATAAACATAATTCCTACTAAAACAGCAACTGGAATTAGTGCAATATATGGACTTAATGCAACAACAAAAGAGATAAGTAAAATAGCAGCTGTGATACCTGAAAGTCTTCCCCAACCACCATTTGAGAAGTTGATAATAGATTGTCCAATCATTGCACAACCTGCCATACCACCAAAGAAACCACAAGTGATATTTCCTGCACCTTGTGCAATACACTCTTGATTTCCACTTCCTCTTTTTCCACCCATTTCATCTAAAACTGAAAGAGTTAAAAGAGACTCAATTAAACCAACAAGCGCAACTAAAACAGAGTATGGAAGAACCATTAACACAGCATCCATATCAATATGTAGTGTAGGTAGGGCAAAAGATGGTAGATTTCCTGAAATATCAGCTAAATCACCAACTCTTTTTGTATCTAAGTCCATTCCAATAACAACTGCTGAAATAACAACAATAGCTACAAGTCCAGATGGAACTGCTGTTGATATTTTTGGAAAGAATTTAACAATAATCATAGTAATAGCAACAAGTGCATACATTATCCAACTCTCACCTTTAAATAGTGGGAACTGTGCAAGTGCAATTACAATAGCAAGACCATTTACAAAACCGTACATTGCAGGTTGAGGAACAAGTCTTATTAACTTTCCAAGTTTAAAAACACCAATTAAAACTTGAAAAATACCAGCAAGAATTGTAGCTAATAAAATATACTGTAAAATATAAGTAGACAACTCTCCATTTGCTGTAAGTTGAGCCATTAAATCTTCTGGAATAGACTCTTTAACTTTAACTCCTAATCCAACTAAAACAACTGCAATAGCACCTGTTGCACCAGAAATCATTCCTGCTTTACCACCAACCAATGCAGTAATCAGACCTAAAATAAATGCTGTATATAAACCAACTAAAGGTGATACACCAGCAATAATTGAAAATGCAATAGCTTCTGGAACTAAAGCAATAGCAACAACTATTCCTGATAAAACATCACTTTTAACTGATTTACCAATTATTGTATCTTTGATATTCAACAAAATAAAACCCTTTCTTCTTAAAATCGCGATTGTATCTAAATCATGTTTAAGAATAAGTTAAGCTATTTCATAACCTTTTTTAATACTTATTGGATATAATTTTCCTATGAGAAAAGAGTTTTATAAAAGTGTTGGTTTTAAATTAGCAGTTCTTAGTTTTATTATTTTAGCTTCTTTGTTTACTTCTAGTTTTATGTTTAATTCTCAAATAGACAAACTAAAAAAACAAATAGATTATATATATTTTGGAAATTATATTCCTGTACTAAAACTTCATAGTATAGAAGAAGATTATAATGACTTAATAAAATGTATGAGAACATATAAAAGATGTGAAAGAGACCCTTTTTTTAAATCAATACAAAAAGATTGGAATTATTATAACAACTCTTATAAGGGTATAGAAGAGAGAAAAGTAGTAAATAAAATCAATAAAGATGTAAAAAACTCATTAACTTATAAAACAAAAATAGCTACTTATAAAAAAGTAATCAAAAAAATAGAGTTTTTAAAAGAGTATGAAAAGAAAATTGCCTATAAAAAAAGAGTAGAGTTTCTAAATGAATACTCATCAATGAAAGAGTATCTTTTTTATAATATGATTGCCTTAATTGCAGTATCATTTTTATTTATCTCTTTTATTATTTATTCAATCATAAAAAAAGACAATCAATTAAAAATTTTAACTAAAAAATATGCCTTAGAGTCAATAACTGATTCAATGACAAAGCTATACAACAGAAAATATTTTGACAAGATATTTGATAATATGCCATTTATTTCAAACCAAAACTCTTGGCATACTGCTTTTGTGATGTTAGATATTGACTTTTTTAAGCAGTACAATGACACCTATGGACATGATTTAGGTGATGAGACTTTAAAAGCTGTAGCAAAAGAGCTTAAAGAGTATTTCAATAAAGATTATGAATATGTATTTAGACTTGGTGGGGAAGAATTTGGAGTTATTTTGTTTGATATTGATGAAAAAACTCTAAAAGAATGTCTAAAAGATGTAAATAAGAACATACAATCATTAAATATTGAGCATAAAAATAGTAAAATAGCGAACGTAGTTACCATATCTATTGGTGCTGTTATTTATAAACCATATTCATACACATCTTGTAACAAGCTTTATAAAATAGCTGATGAGTGTTTATATAAATCAAAAGAGAATGGTAGAAATCAGTTTACTATTTATAACGAAGGAGAATAATTGACATTTCTATTTAATAAAAATAGTCATTTTAACTTAGCTAATTTGGCTACTTTTTTTAATATTGCTGCTGGTATGTTAGCAATTTATTATTTAACACATAATAATTTTTTTGCGGCAGCACTTTTTGCTTGGCTTGCAGGTGCTTTTGACATTGTAGATGGAAAGATTGCTAGAAAATATAACTTATCTACAGAGTTTGGTATTCAGTTAGATTCATTTGCTGACTTTTTATCATTTGTAATTGTTCCAACTATGTTTATCTTTTTTGCTGTAATTGACGGAAAAGAATTAATGCTTTCTACACCTTTAGTAGCTTTTGCATTTATCTATTATGTGATTTCTGGTCTTAGAAGGTTAATTCAGTTTAATATTAATGCTCAAGAAGGTGAAGTTGAAAAGTATTTTATCGGTGTTCCAACTCCTTTAGGTGCTATTTTATTATGGGTTGTTTATTTAGTTTGGTTAACTGGACTAATAAACGAAAATATTGTTCTAATTTCAATGATTATCATTGGATATCTTTTAAACTCAAAACTTAAAATTAGACATCCATAGATGAATCAAGTTACTGCTATTGACTTGGGCTCTAACTCTTTTAGAGTCCTAATCTACGATTGTTTAAATAATGAAGTACTTGGTGAACACAATGAAGTTGTAGGTATGGCTGATGGTTTATCTGAGACAAATTGTATTTCAAATGAAGCTCAACAAAGAGTAGTAGATGCGATTAACTCTTCTTCTGAAAAGTTAGGATATGACCCAAGTAAAGCTATTTGTGTTACAACTGCTGCAATGAGATTAGCTAATAACTCAACAGAAGTTTTATCTTACTTCAAAAAACAAACAGGTGCACAATTTAAAATCATTGATGGTAAAGAAGAAGCTAGACTTACACTTTTAGCCGTAAAGTATGCTTTAAAAAGAGAAAAAATTAACTCTTCAAAATTTATTTTGCTTGATATTGGTGGTGGTTCTACTGAAATAATTGTTAGTGATGAAGATGAGTCTATTTCCCATAGTTTTAATTTTGGAATAGTTACTTTAACTCAAAAGTATGATAATTATGAAGATTTAAATAAAGAACTACAAGCCCACAAAAAAGATATCAAAAATTTTTTAGAAGAGAATAGTGTAGATACAAAAAATTATACCTTTGTTGCTACTGCGGGGACTCCAACTACAATTGCAGCAATAAAACTAGGGCAAGACTTCTTTCATTATGATAAAGATGCTGTAAATGGTACAAAAATTAAAATAAAAGATTTAGATGAGTGTTTAGAGCTTTTTAGAAACTCTTCAACTTCTACAATTACAAAACTTGTAGGTCGTGGTAGAGTAGAATTTATCGAAGTTGGTGTTTATATTTATAAAACTATATTTGAAGTATTAGATAAAAAAGAGTCTATAGTTTTAGATGATGGTTTAAGAGAGGGTGTAGCTATTAACTCTTGTTTACTTAGATAATAGTCTTACACTTTGCTCTTGCATAATATTTGCTTGTGAAGCAGCTAAATAACCCATATTTGAAGTAATATTTGTTTTAGAAAAATCATTCATCTCTTGACCAAAATTTATTTCTTCACCTTTTTTTAGGTTCTGCATATTAAGTTTTGATAGCTCCACTTGAGTAGAGATAGAATCCCTTGCACTTGATTCAAGTTTTCCACCTAAATCATTGAATTGATCCTTATACCCTTGAATCTCTTTTTGAGCTAAAGCAACTTGCTCTTTTGTTAGGTTTAATGCATCTTCATTGTTAAAATCATTTCTACTAAACTCTTGAGCAAGAGAGTTTGCTATTTGAGGAGTGTTTGGTTTATCAATAGAGTGATAAGCCTCTTTAGTAGAAATTGTAACTGATAGATTCTCTTCATAATCATCAAGAGCAATTAGGTTTTCTCTTTGATATTTTGTTTGAAAAGCTTCTTCTTTAAAGTTCATAAGCTCTTTATTTAAATCATTTTTTATTTCATTTTTATTTTGAGTATTCTCATCTAAAGAGTTAAGTTTTTCTTGAATATTATTTAATATCTCTTCTTGTTTATTTAAACCATTTTCAGCTACTTTTGTTATAGCAATCCCAGTATTAAAGGATTGTAAAGATTCTGAAAGTTCATCTCTTTTTTGATTATAGTCATTAATTGTTAGATGTAAAAAGTCACTACTAGTGTCTTGAACTTTTGAGGACCCATTAGCTTTATTAAGTTGATAATCAGAAGAACTATTTAACGAAGCAATATTATTGTTTACATTATTAATATCCATCAAAACCTCTTAAAGTAGATTAATTATTATACATTTTACCAAAAAAATAATAAATCTAAGCTAAACTTAAAATTAATCATAAAATTGCTTATTAAACTGCTATTAATCAATACTTCTGTATAATCTTTGATTATTTTATAAAAGGAAAAGACAATGAGAATAACTGGCGCAAAAATGGTTACAGAATCATTAAAAGAGGAAGGGGTAGATGTAGTATTTGGTTACCCTGGTGGCGCTATTATGAATGTCTATGACGAAATTTATAAGCAGAGTTTTTTTCAACATATTTTAACTAGACACGAGCAAGCAGCAATTCATGCTGCTGAAGGTTTTGCGAAATCTACTGGTAAAGTAGGTGTTGCTATTGTAACAAGTGGACCTGGTTTCACAAACGCAGTAACAGGACTAGCAGATGCATATATGGATTCAGTTCCAATGGTTGTTATTTCAGGACAAGTTCCAACAACAATCATAGGTACAGATGGATTCCAAGAAATAGATGCAGTTGGTATTAGTAGACCATGTACAAAACATAACTATCTAGTAAATGATATTAAAGATTTACCAAGAATTATAAAAGAGGCATTTCATATAGCAGCAACGGGAAGACCTGGTCCTGTCCATATTGATATTCCTAAAGATATTACAGCAGAGGTTGCAAACTTTGAATATCCTAAAGAAGTAGATATTCCAACATACAAACCTACAGTTAATTACAATAAAAGACAATTAAAAAAGGCAATGGATGCAATTGCAAAATCTAAAAAGCCTTTATTATACGTTGGTGGTGGTGCAATTTTAGCAAATTGTGCTTATGAAATTAGAGAGTTTGCAAAAATGACAAACATTCCTGTTGTTGAAACACTTATGGCTAGAGGTGTTATGGGTGATGAGAATGATTTATTCATGGGAATGTTAGGTATGCATGGAGAGTTTGCAGCAAATATGGCAGCACATGATACTGATTGTATTATCTCTTTAGGTGCAAGATTTGATGATAGGGTTACAGGAAGACTTGATGAGTTTGCTAAAAAAGCAAAAGTAATTCATGTAGATGTTGACCCAACTTCGATTGGTAAATTAGTAGATACAAATTATCCAATTGTAGGGGATTTAAAAGTTACTGTAGAAGGTATGATTGAAGCTGCAAAAGAGATGGAGTTTAATGAGTATACAAATTGGGTTTCTTTATTAAGAGATTATAGAGAAAAAGAGCCATTAAGATACCAAGACTCTGATGCTGTTATTAAACCTCAATGGGCTATTGAAAGAGTTGGTCAAACATTAGGTGAAAATGCAATTATCTCTACAGATGTTGGTCAACACCAAATGTGGACAGCACAATTTTATCCATTCTCTTTCCCTAGACAATGGAACACTTCAGGTGGTTTAGGAACTATGGGATTCGGACTTCCTGGAGCAATGGGTGTTGCTAGAGGTAACCCAGACAAAGTATCTATTAACTTCACTGGTGATGGTTCAATTTTAATGAACATCCAAGAGTTAATGACTTGTGTTGAATATAATTTACCAGTAATTAATATTATTTTAAATAATAACTATTTAGGAATGGTAAGACAATGGCAAACACTATTCTATGAAAATAGATTATCTGAAACAGATTTAAGTGCACAACCTGACTTTAAAAAGCTTGTAGAAGCATTTGGAGGAAATGGTTATAGAGTAACAACTAAAAAAGAGTTTGATGAAGCTCTAAAAGATGCAGTTGAAAAGAAAAAACCTGCAATGATTGATGTTATTGTAGCAAGAGATGAAATTGTATTACCAATGGTTCCAAATGGACACGCATTAAATGAAATGACTTTATTAGGAGATAGCAATGAATAATTTTAATCACTATTATGATTCAGAAACAACAAGACAGGTTATCTCTGTAATCGTTATCAATGAACACAATGTTTTATCTAGAATTGTAGGGCTTTTCTCTGCAAGAGGATATAATATTGATTCTTTAACAGTAGCACCTATGAGTGGTTCAAAATACTCAAGAATGACTATTGTTACAACAGGAAGCAAAAGAGTTATTGATCAAATTGTTAAACAATTAAATAAATTAATTCCTGTTTTAAAAGTAAATGAACACCAAAATGTTATTGAAAAAGAGACTGTTTTAATCAAAATACCAATTGAACAACCTCTTAGTGATATTGAAGTAATTGCAAGAGCATATAATGGTCATATCCAAAATGTTACAGATGATGCAATCGTTATCTCTGCAACTGATGCACCAAGTAGAATTGCAAACTTTACAAATATTATGAATAAATACAAACCACTAGAAGTAGTAAAAAGTGGTGTTGTAGCAATGGAAAGATAGGAAAAGATTTGATTTTATCTGATATATTAGAAAAAATAGATATTAGTTTAGACTCTAAGCTTGAAGTTTCTGGCTTAAATACACTTTTAGATGCAAATGCAAATGAAGTCTCTTTTTTAGAGAACAAAAAGTACGTTAATGATTTATCTAAAACTAAAGCAGGAGCTGTTTTAGTAAAAGAAGAGTTTGCAAAAGATGTTCCAGAAGGTACAATTGCAATTATTTGTGAAGAACCATACTTAACTTTAGCTAGATTAAGTAAGTTCTTTGCACCTAAAGTAGTAGAAACTAAAGGGAATGATTGTATTGTAGGTGAAAATACAAACATCATGCCTAATGTTTATTTAGGAAAAGACTCAAAAATAGGTAAAAACTGTACTATTATGTCTGGAAGTTTCATTGGAGATAATGTATCTATCGGAGATAATACAATTATCTATCCTAATGTATCAGTTTATAGGGATTGTACAATTGGAGATGATTGTATAATCCATGCTGGAACTGTTATAGGAAGTGATGGTTTTGGATTTGCACACACACAAACTGGAAAATATATTAAGATTTATCAAAATGGTAATGTAACAGTTGGAAATGATGTTGAAATTGGTTCTAATTGTTGTATCGATAGAGCAGCATTTAATTCAACAATCATTGGAAATGGTGTTAGACTTGATAATTTAGTTCATATTGCACACAACTGTGTTTTAAAAGATGGATGTATCTTAACAGGTCAAGTAGGGCTTTCTGGTTCTACTATTTTAAATGAATATGTAATTATGGGTGGACAAAGTGCTACAGCTGGACATCTTGAAATAGCACCTTTTACAACAATTGCAGCTCGTGGTGGGGTAACTAAATCAATTACTGAACCAAAGAAACAATGGGCAGGTTTTCCACTGTTTGAACATAGACAATGGTTAAAACTACAAAGTAGAATTGCAAAATTATTAAAATAAAGGCTTTAAAATTTTAAAGAAGATTTTTTCACTAATCATACTTTTTTTAATTGTATATTTTGAATATGCAACCTTCATATCAGATAAAAGTAGTGTAGGGCAAATAGGTTCTGTATTTGCTAACTTTTCTCACACTAATTTTGGATTTTTATCATATGGATATTTATTATTACTATTAGTGCCACTTTATATTATTAACTTTAAAGAAAATTTTGATTGGAATGATTTTTCTATAAAAACTGTTTCAATTTTCTTATTATTGATTACTCTTTTAACTTTCCAATCTTTAGTTGTAGATGGAAAACTAAGTGGTGAAATAGGTAACTATATTGTTGACTCAATGATGCCATTTATCGGGGTTGCTGGTCTTTGGATATTCGTTATTATAGGTTTTGTAATCTCATTTTTAATTCTTCTTGAAGACATGAGTTTTAATATTGATATTGAAAAAATAACTCCAAACTTCAAAAAAGTAGACACTACATCTAAACCTAAAAGAATCTCTAGCAGAAAAAAAGAGAAAAGAGAAAGAAAACAAGCTCCTGTAAAAGAAGAGAAGATTTCTATTCAAGAAGAGGAAGAGATTCCTGAAATTGTAATTGATGAGAGTGCAGAGAGTATTACTGATATTAAAGTTGATGACTTAAATATTATCTCTTTAGACCAAGAAGATTTAAATAAAGAAGAAGTAAAAGAGATAAATATCTCTTCAGTTGAAGAAGAAATCTCTGATATCACAGTAGTTGAAGATACAACTTCCCATGGAATTATTGTAGATGAATTAGAAGAAAATAAAAAACTTCTAGAAGATATTGAATTAGGTAAAACTGAAAAGCCAAAAGATTTTGAGCTACCACCAACTAAATTCTTTCAAAATGCACCAAAAGATAAAAAATCAAAAATATCAGAAGGTGTAATTGATCAAAAGATTGAAGATTTATTAGAAAAACTTTTAATGTTCAAAATTGAAGGTGATGTTGTAAGAACTTATACAGGGCCTGTTGTTACTACATTTGAGTTTAAACCAGCTCCAAATGTAAAGGTTTCAAAGATTTTAAACCTTCAAGATGATTTAGCAATGGCTTTAAAAGCTCAAACAATAAGAATTCAAGCTCCAATTCCAGGAAAAGATGTTGTTGGAATTGAGGTTCCAAATGAAGATATGCAAACAATTTTTATTAGAGAACTTTTAGAGAGTGAGATTTTTCAAAACTCTAAATCACCATTAACAATGGTTTTAGGTAAAGATATTGTTGGAAAACCTTTTATTACAGACTTAAAGAAGTTACCACATTTACTTATTGCTGGAACTACTGGTTCTGGTAAATCTGTAGGTATTAATGCAATGATTTTATCATTATTGTATAAGAACTCTCCAGATAATTTAAGACTTGTAATGATTGATCCAAAAATGCTAGAGTTTTCAATGTATAATGACATTCCACATCTTTTAACTCCTGTTATTACAAAACCAACAGATGCTATTAATGCTTTATCTAATATGGTTGCTGAAATGGAAAGAAGATATACTTTAATGTCTCAAACAAAAACTAAAAATATTGAAAACTATAATGAAAAAGCTAAAAAAGAAGGGTATGATAAAATCCCTTATATTGTTGTAGTTATCGATGAGTTAGCTGATTTAATGATGACAAGTGGAAAAGATGTTGAACACTCTATTGCAAGACTTGCTCAAATGGCAAGAGCTAGTGGTATTCACTTAATTGTTGCAACGCAAAGACCTTCTGTTGATGTTGTAACAGGTCTTATTAAAGCAAACTTACCAAGTAGATTATCATACAAAGTGGGTCAAAAGGTTGATTCAAAAATCATCTTAGACTCTTTAGGTGCTGAGTCATTACTTGGACGTGGAGATATGTTATTTACACCTCCTGGTACTTCAAATATTGTAAGAATTCATGCACCTTGGTCAAAAGAGGATGAAATTGAAGCTGTAGTTGACTTCTTAAAGTACCAAAGAGAAGTAGAATATGATATGAACTTTGTAAAAGATAGAAATACTTCTGATATTGCAGGTGCAACTGGTGTTGAACTTGGAGAATTAGATGAACTTTATGAAGATGCAAAATTAGTTGTTTTAAATGACAAAAAAACATCTATTTCATATATTCAAAGAAAACTAAGAATAGGGTACAACAGAGCAGCTACAATTGTGGAACAATTAGAGCAAACAGGTGTTTTAAGTGAAGCAAATGCCAAAGGTAACAGAGAAATACTAATTTAATCTATGAATCTTGTATTATAAATGCTGTTTTTATATATTTTGTGCTAGAATTATTTTAATTATAAAGCAAAGGAGTATGTTATGAATACAAGTATTGTAGGAAGACACATAGAATTAACAGAGCCAATTAAAGATTACGTTAATAGCTCAATCGAAATTTTCAAAAAATATAATTTAGATATTATATCTGTTAATGCAATTATTGCACAAGAAGAAAAAAATGGTAGAAAAGCTTTTACTTTTGAATTCACTTTAAATATTGCACATTTAGATACTGTAGTTGTAAAACAAAAAGATAAAGATTTATATGCAGCAGTTGATATTGCTGTAGATAGAGTATCAAAAGTTTTAAGAAGACATCATGATAAAATTACTGGTCATAAAGCAACTAAGCTTACTGAAGTAGTTTCTCAAGAGATTGAAGACCAAATTGCTAATGAACTAGATAAATTAGATTCTGAAATCTTCCCTGTAAGACTTACTTCTTACAAACCAATGGATATTGAAGAAGCATTAACTGAGTTAAAAGAATCAGATGCTATCTTTAAAGTATTCTATGACAAAGATGATAATATGAGAGTATTATACAAATCAAAAGACGAAGGTAAATTTGGATTATATTAAGATATAATCTAATTTACTAATATAAGGTATTAGCATTTTGCTAATGCCTTTTTTATTTTTAAAGGATATAAAGACTATATGGACAAAAAACTAAAAAAAATTGCTTTAATTGGTCAACCAAATGTAGGTAAATCATCACTGTTTAACAGAATTGCAAAACAAAGAATAGCTATTGTTTCTGATATGGCTGGAACTACTAGAGATATTAGAAGACATGAAGTTGAAATCTTAGAAAAAGATGCTTTAATGCTAGATACTGGTGGAATTGATGAAACAAATGATGCAATTTTTACAAACGTTAAAAGAAAGGCCATAGAGTGTGCAAAAGAGGCTGATATAATACTTTTTATGGTAGATGGTAAAAAATTACCTGATGATAAAGATAAAGAACTATTTTATGAGCTTCAAGATTTAGGAAAACAACTTGCATTAGTTGTAAATAAAATTGATAATGATAAAGAGAAAGAAAGACTTTGGAATTTTTATGAGTTTGGAATAGATGAAGATAATCTATTTGGAATCTCTGTTTCTCACAATAGAGGAACTAAAACTTTATTTGAATGGATAGCTAATAGACTTCCAGCAAGAAAAGTTGAAGAAGAAGTAATAATTAACAGTGAAATTGTAGAAGATGACCTTTCTTTAGAACAATTTTTAGACCCAGTTGAAGATATTAATGAAACTGCTCAACTAGATGATGGTCAAGTTAAAGTAGCTATTATTGGTAGAGTTAATGTAGGGAAATCTTCAATTTTAAATGCACTTGTTGGAGAAGAAAGATCAGTGGTTTCTCCTGTTGCAGGAACTACTATTGACCCTGTTGATGAATCTTTTGATTACAAAGACAAGCACATCACTTTTGTTGATACAGCAGGGCTAAGAAGAAGAGGGAAAATTGAAGGTATAGAAAAATATGCTTTAAATAGAACTACTCAAATGCTAGAGAAAGCTAATTTAGCTCTTTTAGTTTTAGATGCTTCTTCTGAATTAGTTGATTTAGATGAAAAAATTGCAGGACTTGTAGATAAATATGGTTTAGGAACAATTATTGTTTTAAATAAATGGGATGAGAATATGGATACATTCCAAAAGTTAGAAGATAAAATTCGTTCTAAATTTAAATTTTTATATTATGCTCCTATTATTGCAGTTTCAGCTAAAACAGGTAGAAGTATAGATAGACTAAAAGATAAAATTATAGAAATTTATGAAAATTATGCACAAAGAATTCCAACATCAGTATTAAATAGAACAATTGAAGAAGCTGTTATTAGACATGCTCTTCCAAGTCCTAATGGTGCATATTTAAGAATATATTATACAACTCAATATGAGGTTAAACCTCCAAGGGTTGCACTTATTATGAATAAACCACGACTACTACATTTTTCATATAAAAGATATTTGATTAATTTTTTAAGAAAGAATATTAACTTTGAAGGAACACCTATTCATATTATCACAAGAGGAAAAGGTGAAAGAGATATTGATGAGGATGAAGTAGAAGCTTTCTAATAAGGAGTTCTTCTTGAATATAAACACTTTTAAGAATGATATTTTTGGAGGTGTAACTGCTGCTATTGTTGCATTACCATTGGCTTTAGCCTTTGGTGTTGCAAGTGGTGCAGGTGCAATTGCAGGTCTTTATGGAGCAATTATCTTGGGATTTTTTGCTTCACTTTTTGGTGGAACTTCTACCCAAATTTCTGGTCCAACTGGACCTATGACAGTTATTACAGCTTCTGCTATAGTAACTTTTCAAAATGATTTACAAGCTGTTTTTACTGTAATCTTTCTATCTGGATTAATTCAAATCTCTTTTGGTATTGTTAAAATAGGAAAATGGATTAAATATATTCCTTATCCAGTTATTTCTGGTTTTATGTCAGGAATTGGAATTATAATTATTATCTTACAAATTAACTCGTTTGTAGGAGTTGATTCATATGGTTCGGTTATAGAAACAGTAGTTAATATTCCGAATACTATAAAAAATATAGATTTCCATTCTTTTATAATTGCTTCAATAACCCTAGCAATAATGTTTTTAACTCCTAAAAAAATTGCAAAGCTAATTCCTCCTGCTTTAATTGCTTTAGTTTTTGTAACTTTACTTTCAGTATCAATGAATTTTTCAATCTCTACAATTGGAGAAATACCAATGGGTTTACCAGAGCTTGTATTTCCTTTTAGTTTTGATATCTTGAAACTTAGTACGATTATAACTTTAGCTATAACTTTAGCACTTTTAGGTTCAATTGATTCATTACTTACTTCACTTGTTGCTGATTCTATGACAAAAACTAAACATAAGCCAAATAAAGAGCTTATTGCCCAAGGAATTGGGAACTCTATTTGTTCTTTCTTTGGAGCAATTCCAGGAGCTGGGGCTACAATGAGAACAGTAATAAATATAAAAAGTGGAGGAACAACAAGGGTCTCAGGAATAGTTCATTCTATTACTTTACTTTTGATTGTTTTAGTTCTAGCACCTTTTGCTTCAAGTATTCCCCTCGCTGTATTGTCTGGAATTTTAATCAAAGTAGGTTTTGATATCTTAGACTATAAGTTTATAAGACTTATAAATAAAGTTTCTAAACAAGACCTTCTTGTGATGGTTACAGTAGTATTATTAACAGTTTTTGTAGATTTAATTATGGCTGTGGGAGTAGGGATAACTTTTGCTTCAATTATTGCAGTTTATAAAGTATCTAAAAATACTAAAATCAAAACTATCTATCCTAAAAGAGAATCAGACTTTGATATTAATATTGAAGATAAGTCAACAAAGATTATTAAGATAAAAGGTTCATTATTTTTTGGAACAGCTTCTATTCTTGATAGAAGGATAGATAAAGTAAGAGCTAGAACAAAAACTCTTGTTTTGGACTGCTTAGAGGTTAGTGTTTTGGATTTATCAGCAATATTTATGCTAGAAGAGATTGTTACAAGGTTAAAAAATAGAGATATTGAAGTAATTTTACTATTAAAAATTTCTGATAAAAAAAGAGTTATTAATTTAGATAGAAATAATATATTTAAAAATATAAAAATATTTAATAAGATTGATAATGCTGTAAATTCAATTCAGGAAAATAATTATAAAAGAAGCCCACTATAACAGACTTTAATGTTTAATTCATATACAATTAGATAAAATAATATATATCTAAGTAGCGCGGGATTTCCATTGTTGAGGGTCCGATACTATTTTTTTGTGGATAATGTGGATAACATGGTGTGCAGCTTTTCATTGCGTTTAAGCTCCTGAAATGTTACTCTTATCTGCTATCGTTGGCTTTTGTGGGCCATTTGATGGTTAACGACTACTTGGATATTTTAATAATTTTTAGGGGAAATCAAAGTGAACATTTTAATACTTGGTAGTGGTGGAAGAGAATACTCAATAGGACTTGCTATTTCTAAAGAAGAAGAGAATCATAAATTATATTTTAACCCAGGGAATGGGGCAACTTCGCAAATTGCAGAGAATATCAATATTAAAGATTATAATGAGTTAGCTATTTGGGCAAAAGAAAATGCAATTGATTTAACAATTGTTGGACCAGAAGCTCCACTAGTAGATGGTGTTGTTGATATATTTAAAGAGCATGGATTAACTGTATTTGGACCAAGCAAATCTGCAGCTCAGCTAGAGGGTTCAAAAGTTTATATGAAAAACATTTTAAAGAAATATAACATACCAACAGCAGCGTTTATAGAAACTACAAGTGAAAAAGAAGCTTACGATTTCATTGATACAATGAGTGAACCAATTGTTGTAAAAGCAGATGGTTTATGTGCAGGTAAAGGTGTAATTATTGCTCAGTCAAAAGAGGAAGCAAAACAAGCAGCCTCTGATATGTTATCAGGTTCATCTTTTGGAGATGCAGGGACTTCTATTGTAGTTGAAGAGTATTTAGATGGATATGAGTTATCTATCTTTGCTATTTGTGATGGTGAAAACTATAAAGTTTTACCAGCAGCACAAGACCATAAAAGAGTAGGAGATGGTGATACTGGACCTAATACTGGTGGTATGGGTGCGTATGCTCCAACTCCTTTAGTAAATGATGATATTTATAAAAAAGTAGAAGAAAGAGTAATTAAACCGACACTTGAAGGTATGAAGCAAGAAGGTGCTCCTTTTGAAGGTGTACTATTTATTGGAGTAATGGTAGTAAATGGTGAGCCAATTATTTTAGAATATAACGTTAGATTTGGTGACCCAGAGTGTGAAATTTTAATGCCTTTATTAGAAACTCCTGTTTCTGAACTATTTTATAAGGGTGCTACAAAACAACTTGATAAGTTAGATATTAAAATTAAAGATGAATATGGTGTTGCAGTTGTTATGGCAAGTGGTAACTATCCATATGGTTCAAGTGAACCTGCAGAAATTATTGTTGATGAAATTGTTGATGAAGATTTAAAAGAGCATACACATATCTCATATGCTGGAGTTGAAATGCAAGATGGTAAACTAATGGCAACAGGAGGAAGAGTTCTTCTTTGTGTTGGTTTTGGTAAATCTATTAGGCAAGCAAGAGATAGAGCATATGGTCTTTGTGGTCAAGTTCATTTTGCAGGTAAAAAAATTAGAACAGATATTGCTTATCAGGCATTAAAATAAAAAGTATGAATACAGATAACTTAGAATTAGCATCAAATAGAAAAAGAGCTTTAGCTTATGTTATTGATGATTTTTTAGTAACATTCATTATTGTGGTAATGTTTTGGGATAAAATAGTTGTTAATGGAACAGATTTAGTGTCTGTTCTTGCTGTAATGAATGCCTTTATTTGGCAAGTATTACTTTTAAAGTTTATTTATCAAACATTTTTTATTTGGTACTATGGTGCAACTGTAGGAAAAATAATAGCTAAAGTGAGAGTTATTGATTTTAATAACTTTGGAAGAGTATCTTTGCTTACTTCTGCAACAAGATCAGTTTTTAGACTTTTTAGTGAGATGTTTTTCTATTTTGGATTTATTTTTGCTTTCTTTACAGAAAGTAGACAAACATTACATGATAAAGTAGGAAGGACATTGGTAGTTAATGCTTAAGAAGGTTATAGCAACAGCTATTTTAGTTGTATCATTACATGCAGAAAATGAAAAGTTTCAAGTTATTGCAAATAACTTAAATACAAAAAATAATATTCTAGTTGCAAAGGGAGATGTTGTTGTATTCTCTCCTAAATACTATATAACTGCGCAAAAAATTATTCATGATAAAGATAAAAATACATTAGAGTTATTTGATGATGTAATTATTGTTAAAAATAATAATGTTCAAACAAAAAGTGATTATGCATTTTTAGATCTAAATAATGATGATTTATATCAAAATCCAAATATTTTTTATGAAGAGAAGAGCCAAATCTGGATTAACTCAAAAGATGCAGATAAGAAAAATGATCTAATTGAATTAGGAAAATCAATTCTTTCAAGTTGTGATTGTGATGATCCAGATTGGAGTATTAGATCTACTAGTATGGATTATGACACAAAAGATATGTGGATTAATACATATAACACAACTTTATATGTAAAAGATTTTCCAGTTATTTACACACCATATTTAGGCTTCTCAACAGATACAAGAAGAAGAACAGGACTTTTAATTCCTTTATTAGGATATTCTAGTACAGAAGGTTTTTTCTATAATCAACCTATATATTTTGCTCCTGCTCCAAACTATGATATTGAGGTTATTCCTCAAATTAGAACAAGTAGAGGATATGGTTCATATTTTTATTTTAGATATGCAGACTCTCCAGATTCTATGCTTAGAATTGGAACAGGTTATTTCAAAGAAAAAGAGTCTTATGTTGAAGAAAACAACTTAAGAGATGATGAGCATTATGGATTTAATTTAGATTATGAAAGAGTAAATCTATTTGCAGATACTTTTGATTCAAAAGATGGATTATATGCTTCTATTAGATATTTAAATGATGTAGAGTTTAACTCTTTAGAAGATAGTAGATATCAAGAGTCTATTGAAAAAAAGGTAGAGTCTAAAATTAACTATGTGTATGATACTCCTGACTATTTTTTAGGTGCATATTCAAGATATTATATTGATACACAAAAAGAATCAAATAATGAAACTCTTCAAGAATTACCAAAACTTCAAGCTCACTCTTATAGTAGACCTTTAATAGATAGATTAATGTATTCTACAGATTTAAAATATACTAACCACTATAGAAGAGATGGTTTAAATGCTAATCAATATGAGTTTAGTATTCCTTTATCTTATTCATTCTCATTATTAGATGATTATTTAACACTTACGTTTAAACATCAAGTAACAGCAAATAAGTTTGAATATAGTGATAAGGATACAGGATTAAATCTTGAAGACGGTACTTTTGTTGAAAGTGTAAGTAGTGTTATGTTAAATAGTGATTTAATTAAACCCTATGAAAACTATATTCATACTATGAATTTAAGTGCTGAGTATAATCATTTTAATACAATGAAAGAAGAGGGTGATCTTTACTCTATTTCAAATACAAACTCTCAGTTAAGCTCATTTCCTATAAGTGAAAGTTCAGATAATATAATATTTGGATTAAATCAATCTATTTATGATAAAGAAAATTTAAAACAAATAATAAATCATAGAATTAGACAATCAATTGTATATAATGACCAAGATGAAGCTAAACTACATAATTTAGAGAATCAAATCACTTATAACTATGGTTTAGGTGCAATATCTAATAAAGTAGTTTATAATCATCAAGATGATCAATTTATTGAAAATTCTACAAACTTTTCATTATCATATGAAGACTATTATCTAAGACTTGGATATTATATGTCTAAAGATACACCTAACTCAGGGAAAGAAGAGCTAGAGTCTTATAATGTAGCTACAAGCTATAGAATCTCTCATGATTATAAAATAGGTTATACTACAACATATGATTTAGAAAGAGACTATAGAAGTAAAGAAGCTATACACTTTGATATCAATGATAGATGTTGGGATTTTAGTATTAGTTTTGAAAGAGAAACAGAACCTGCTTCAACTCTGGACTTAGAACCTATTACACAAGATATTTTCTATTTACAGTTAGTTTTAAAGCCATTAGGTTCAGTTAAACAAGAGTTTGAATTAGAAAGAGATAAATAGTATGACTCCTGATAAAATCTTTTTTAAAAATAGAGATGTAGCAGCATATAGACTTATTGATGTTTTACCAGTAAATAAGATGAAACTTGAAGAGTGGATTGTTATTGCAACTTCGTATGGAGGTTATCCTGTAGCTCAGATTATTGCAAAAGAGTTAGAGGGAAACTGTGATGTACTTTTTTCAAGAAAAATACTATCGCCTAACAATGAAGATTGTGAAGTTGCAATTGTTACTGAAACAGAAGAGGTTGTAATTCATGAGGAACTAGTAAAAGCATTTGATATTAGCTTAGATTTTGTTTTTTCAAAGTCTAGATATATTTATGAAAACGACTTATCAAAAATGGTTTGTAAGCATAGAAGAGGAAAAAAACTTGGAGATTTTACAAATAAAAACATTCTACTTGTAGATGAAGGATTAAACACAAGCTTAACTATGATGGCTTGTATTAAAACAGCAATTAATCTAGGTGCAAAATCAGTTTCTGTAGCAACACCAATCTTACCAAAAGTGAGTATAAATACTATAGAATCAATTGCAGATGATTTATATTACGTAGAGAGTCTTGACCATTTTATAGATATTGGTTTCTATTATGATGAACTTGATGAATTACAATATGAAGACTTATTAAAAATAATGAATAAAGGATAAAACTTATGTCAACAGTATGTGAATTTGAATTAAATGAAAAACAAGAGGTTTTCGAATTTAATAAAGTAGCTAAACAATCAAATGGATCTGTTTTAGCAAAATTAGGAAATGCAGTTGTATTAGCAACTGTAGTAAGTGAGTTTGATAACCCTGTTGAAGAAGATTTTACTCCTTTAACAGTTCAATATGTAGAAAAAACTTATGCAGCAGCAAAACTACCTGGTGGTTTTATTAAAAGAGAAGCAAAGCCAAGTGAATTTGAAACATTAACTTCAAGAGTTATTGATAGAAGTTTAAGACCTCTTTTCCCTAAAGGTTATGTTTATCCTACAACTATTACAGTTATAGTTTTAAGTGCGGACAAAGATGTTGACTTACAAGTATTAGCTTTAAATGCAGCAAGTGCAGCATTATATACTTCAAACTTACCAATTAAAAAATCTGTTGCTGGTGTAAGAGTTGCTAAAATCAATGGAGAGTATATTGTTAATCCAAAAATCAGTGATATGGATGAATCAACACTTGATTTATATGTAGCTGGTTCTAAAGAAGAGCTATTAATGATTGAGATGAAATCAATTGCTTCTGAAGAGATGGTAGAAGTTGATATTGAAGCTTTTACAAAAGTACATCAAACAAATGAAATGACTGAAGTTGAACTTGTTGAAGCAATTTCAGTTGCACAACAAGCATTAAAAGAATCAAATGAAACTTATGAAAAAGGTTTTGAGTCTGTTTGTAAAGAGACAAAAGATGTAAAACTAGTTGAGTTTACAATTGATGAATCAATTATTAACTATGTAAGAGATAACTATTTAGAAAATATTAAAAGTGCAATTCAAAAACTAGCAAAAAGTGAAAGAGCAACAGAATTAAAAGAAGTTGCTAGCTTAATCTTAGTAGATGAATATTGTGTTGAAAAAGAGATTGAATATAGCACAATTTATGAAGCAGTTTCAATTGTAAAAAGAGAAGCTGTAAGACAAATGATTGTTAATGATAAAGTTAGAGCTGATGGAAGAGGACTTAAAGATGTAAGACCTATTTCTATTGATACAAATATTTTACCTTCTACTCACTCTTCTTGTTTATTTACAAGAGGTGAGACACAAGCTTTAGTAGTTGGTACTTTAGCTGGAGCTAAAGATGGTCAAATGTATGAAATCTTAACTGAAAAATCTACTTCTACTGAAAACTTTATGGTTCACTATAACTTCCCTGGTTTCTCTGTAGGTGAAGCAAAACCAATGTTTGGTGTAGGTAGAAGAGAATTAGGTCATGGAAATTTAGCTAAAAAAGCACTTGAAGCAACTATTGATAAAGATTATAGTGAAACAGTTAGATTAGTTTCTGAAATTTTAGAATCAAATGGTTCTTCATCTATGGCAACTGTTTGTGGTGGTTCATTAGCACTTAAAGCAGCAGGTGTTCCAGTTTCTAACTTAGTTGCAGGTGTTGCAATGGGTATGGTTGTTGAAGGTGATGACTATTCTGTATTAACTGATATTATGGGATTAGAAGACCATGATGGAGATATGGACTTTAAAGTTGCAGGAACTAAAGAAGGTATTACAGCACTTCAAATGGATATTAAACTTGGAGGAATTGAACTTTCAGTTTTAAAAGAAGCATTACTTCAAGCAAAAGAAGGAAGAGAACATATCTTAGGTCTTATGGAAGAAGCAGCTAGTGAAATTGTTCCTAGTGAAGCATTACCATTAATTGAGCAGTTTGCAATTGATCCAAGCAAATTTATGGTTGTAATTGGAAAAGCAGGTGCAACTATTAAAGAAATTATAGAAAAATTCTCTGTTTCTATTGATTTAGATAGAGATACAGGAAATGTAAAAGTAAGTGGTGAGAACAAACAAAATGTTTTAGATGCTTGCGAACATATTAAAACTATTTCTAATAATGCTCCTGAAAGAAGAGATCATCAAAAAAAGAATATAGATTTTGAAAAACTATATAGTGTAGATGAAGTTTTAACTGGAAAAGTAGTTAGAATAGCTGACTTTGGTGCATTCGTTGAACTACCAAAAGGTGGTGAAGGGCTTTTACACATCTCTAAGATTTCTAAACAAAGAGTAAATAAAGTAGAAGATGTACTAAAAGTTGATCAAGATGTTGAAATTAAAGTGCTAAAAGTTAAAAAAGATAGAATAGAACTGGCTTCGGCGCAGTTTTAAAATTTAATACTAAATTAATATATGTTTAGTTAATATTGATTAAATTAATATATTTTTATTACAAATAAGGGGTTTATATGGCTAAGCTTTTAATCGTAGATGATTCTACAATGTTAAGGGATATGCTAAATTATGCACTAAATGAAGGTGGTTATACTGACGTTGTAGAAGCTATTGATGGTGTTGATGGTCTTGAGAAAGCTAAAGCTAACTCATTTGATTTAATAATTACAGATGTTAATATGCCAAATATGGATGGGTTAACATTAATTGGTGAATTAAGAAAGTTACCTCAATATGCTTCTAAACCAATTTTAGTTTTGACTACTGAAAGAAGTGATGAAATGAAAGCAAAAGGTAAAGCTGCAGGTGCTACTGGTTGGATTGTAAAACCATTTGTTCCAGAACAATTATTAAAAGCAGTTAACATAGTTTTAAGTAGATAGTTTAAAAACTATAATTATAAATATAAAAAGGTTTTATCATGTCTGGTTTTGATATATCTAAATATAGAGAAATGTTTGTAGAGGAAGCTGAAGAGCTATTTGAATCTGCAGATAATGTGTTACTTGAAGCAGAGAGTAACGGTACACTTACTGATGACGAGATGGGTCAACTTTTTAGAGATGTTCACACATTAAAAGGTAGTGGTGCCTCTGTTGAATTAACTCTTTTTGCTGAATTTACTCATGATGTTGAAAACATGATGGATAAATTAAGAAACCATGAAATTGAATTTAAACCAGAAATGGCTGGAACATTAATTGATGGTTTAGATGTAATGAGAGAACTTCTAGACTTAGAAGTTTCAGAAGAGTTGTCTAGAGAAACTTTTGAAGAAATGACAGCTGAATTATTAGTTACTATTAGAGCTTATATAAGTGGAGAAAATCCTAATTCAGAAGAAACTATCCCTGTAGTAGAAACACCAGTTAGTGATGCTTCTTCTGCTGTAACTCCAATTGTTGAAACTCCTAGTTCATCAGAAGCAGGAAACATTGGTTTTTATGATGAAAATATTCAAGAAAGTAACTTTAATGAAACTTATGGATTCTTTAATGACCAAGAAATTGGAAAAGATAATGCCAATTATGGATTTTTTGATGAAGAGCTTGATAGGCTTTCTGAAACTACTGCAACACCAGTGATAGAACATGAAGAGAATGATGATTTTGGATTCTTTGATGATATGGATGAAATAACATCTGAATCAAAAATTGAAGCAAATAATGAAGACCAAAAAGAAGAGATTAAAGCTCAAGAAACAAAAACTGTAGAAACTAAAATAGCTCCTGTAGCAGAAGAGAAAAAAGTAGAAATTCCTACACCTTCAGTATCATCTGCTGCAGCTAGAAAAGCTCCAATAGCAAGAAAAGAGAAAGATACTAGTAAAAAATCTTCTGCATCTAATAATATTAGAGTAAATCTTGAAAAGATTGATTTACTTATGAATAATGTTGGAGATTTAGTTATTACAAATGCAATGTTAACTCAATTCTCTACAACAATTGAATCAGACAAAACTAGAAATGCTGTTTTAGAAAGATTAGAATTGTTAGAAAGACATATTAGAGAAATGCAAGACTCTATTATGAGTATTAGAATGGTACCAATGGATGCTATCTATTCTAAATTTCCAAAGGTTGTTAGAGATATTTCTAAAAAACTTGGTAAAAAAGTAGAATTTAAACATTATGGTGACGGTGTTGAAATTGATAAAGCAATGATTGAAGGATTAACAGATCCATTAATGCATATTATTAGAAACTCATTGGATCATGGTTTAGAAACTCCTGATGTTAGAGTTGCAAATGGAAAAGAAGAAGTAGGAACTATTGCTATCTCTGCAGAGCAAGCAAATGGTCAAATGATTATTACTATTGATGATGATGGTAAAGGTATTGATGGAGAAAAAGTTGCTCTAAAAGCTCTTGAACAAGGGCAAATTGATGAAAATCAATATAATAATATGAATAACAATGAAAAAGCGATGCTTGTATTTGGTGCAGGTGTTTCAACAGCAGATAAAATTACTGATATCTCTGGAAGAGGTGTTGGAATGGATGTTGTTAAAACAAATATTCATAAATTAGGTGGTGCAATTAAGTTAGACACTACTCCTGGAGCTGGTACAACTATTACTATTATGTTACCTCTTACTCTTGCTATTCTAGATGGATTAGACATTGCTGTTGGAGATCAAAAATATATCTTACCATTAAGTTCAATTGTTGAATCACTTCAGCCAACATCAGATATGATTAAAAAAATTGGTGATGGTTCGCAAGATTTATTAATGCTTAGAGAAGAGTTTATTCCTGTAGTAAGATTACATCAATTATTTGGTGTTGAACCAACATTTGATAATCTTGAAGATGGTATGTTAATTGTTGTTAAATCTGGAAATCAAAAAGTTGCAATTTCAATTGATGAATTCCTAAATCAACATCAAGTTGTTGTTAAGCCTTTAGATAAAAACTTTAGAAGTGTAGAAGGAATTGGTGCTGCAACAGTTAGAGGTGATGGAAGTATTGGTTTAATTCTAGATGTACTTGGAATTATCAATGCTCAAATTAAAATAGAAAAAGATATGACAGCAGCTCAATTCGCTTCATAAAGATATGGCTAGCGATAGAGTTTTACACCAAAGGGTGAAAAAAATACTTTATTCTCTAACAGGAATTACTCTTGCAGAGAATAAAGATATTATGATAGCAAATAGGCTTCATAAATTAAAAAGAGATACAAAATACACAGGTGATATAGATCACCTTTTAGATTCCATAGAAGAGGGTTCTTTTACTATGGAGTTTATTAACTCTTTTACGACAAATAAAACTCATTTTTTTAGGGAAGAGTTTCATTTTACAGATTTAAGAGATAGAGTTCTTCCTTCATTTGCTAATGCAGGAAAAGAAATTAAAATGTATTGCTCTGCTTCTTCAACTGGAGAAGAACCATATTCTATGGCAATGACAGTACTTGAAACACAAGAGTTATTAGGAAGTAGAATAAATGCTTCTATTATTGCTACAGATATTGATACAAATGTACTTCAATATGCAGCAAATGGTGTTTATAGATATGCAAAGTCATCAAAAGAGTTTCCAGATTGGATAAAACCGCCAAAGTTTTTCAAAAAAAGAGTAAACAAAACATTAACTAGTGAAGAGATATTAATAAAAGTAAAGCCAGAACTTCAAAAAATGGTAACTTTTCAAGTTAATAATTTAAATGATAATTCATATCCTTTTGAAAAAGAGTATTTTGATGTGATTTTTTGTAGAAATGTATTAATTTATTTCTCTTCAGAAGATCAAAACAAAATTCTAAAAAGATTGTTTTCTCATTTAAAAATAGGTGGAACATTATACTTAGGACATTCTGAAAACCCTCATGATTTAATAAATTATGTTGATAGAGTAGGCCAAAATATTTTTATAAAAACAAAGGAATGTAATTGATTGTTATAGGTCATAAAGATGGAAGCATTGAAAAAGCATCTATCTCAAGATTTACACAAAAAACTAAAGGCTATAATACTCACACTGTAATTGGCGGAGAGTTTGCAGTAGGAAAAGATACTGATAATATTGCATTTAAAACACTGTTAGGTTCTTGTGTAGCAATCATGTTTTATGATGAAGTAAAGAAGATAAAAGGTATGAACCATTTTTTACTTCCTACTACAAATAGTAGTAATGATGATATGAAGTATGGTCTTTATTCTGTTGAGGCAATGCTAAATGAAATGTACAAACTTGGATGTGATAAAAAAAATATGACTGCAAAAATTTCTGGTGGTGCTGATATCATGCAATTAAATGTATCTGCTGTCTCTATTGGACATAGAAATGTTGAATTTGCAAAGGATTTTTGTAAGTCAGAGGGTTTTAAACTTCTTAGTGAGCATACAAGAGGAGAACATGGTAGATTAATTCTTCTTGCAGATACTTTTCAAACATTTATTAAAGTTACTCAAAAAAGTGAAACTGACAATAAAATTCTTAAAGAAGAAAAAGCATTACAAACAGAAATTACAAAAGCACCAGTTATCAAAGAGTATGTTGGAGGTGTTGACTTATTTGATGATAACACTAATAAAGCGGAACCAGAAATGGAAATTGAATTATTTTAATTAAAGTGTAGGGTAAGATTTAATGTATACAGTCTTAGTGATTGATGATTCTCCTTCAATGAGAAGAATTATTAAAGATATGATTAATGGTATAGAAGATTTTGAAGTTATTGCAGAAGCTTTTGATGCGTATGATGCGAGAGAAAAGATCAAAGAATATGAACCAGATTTAGTAACTATTGATATCAATATGCCTAAAATGGATGGTGTTACCTTTTTAAGAAATCTTATGAGACTTCACCCTATGCCTGCTGTAGTTATTTCAGGAGAAAGCGTACGAGGTAATGATATTTTTGATGATGGTGCTGTAGGGTTTATTCCTAAACCTGAAGCAGGGGAGTCAATGATATCTTTTGGGGAAAGAATAAAAGAAAACCTTCTTAATCTTACTTTCTTACTAAAAAGATACACTTTAAAAAAGCCAAAAGCAAAAAAACAAGTAAAAACTAAAGCTTCATTAGAAGTAAATAAGAAAAACCATCCAGATTTAGTAATACCATTAAGACAAGCCCCATTAATGGGGAAAAAGATTATTGCAATTGGTTCATCTACAGGTGGTGTTGAATCATTATTAAGGGTCTTTAAAAGTCTAACAAGTAACTTACCTCCTATAGTTATCACACAACATATACCTTATGGTTTTTCAAAATCATTTGCAGATAGATTAAATGATAATTCATCTTTGACTGTACATCAAGCAGAAACAGGAATGACTTTAGAGAATGGACATGCTTACTTAGCTCCTGGAAATATGCATTTAACTATTGAAAGAACAGCTGGTGGAAACTACCAAATCAGATTATTGGATGAAATGAAAGTTAGTCATCATAAACCAAGTGTTGATGTGATGTTTAGATCAGTTAATAATACAGTTGGTGGAGCTGCAATGGCAGTTATGATGACTGGTATGGGTGATGATGGAACTATTGCTATGAAAGAACTTCATGATAATGGAGCATATACAGTTGCTCAAAATGAAGAGAGTTGTGTAGTATTTGGTATGCCTGCAAAAGCAATTCAAGCAGGAGCAGTAAAAGATATTGTTCATTTAGATGAAATAGCTCAATATATAATAGATTTTGCTAAGAACAAAAGAAGATAAGAGGGCTTCTTTTGTATATATAAAAAGTTTGAAAATTATAGTTTTCAATACTAATTAATATATATTTTGCTATTATACTACTAATAAGTATAAAGGCACTACATGAGATACGAACTTGATTTTGAAAACAGTTTTAACAAAACCTACTGTTTTTGGCTCTCCTTATTTATAAGAAATAAGCTAACAACACTTTCTAATACACAGGTAAATGACAAAGAAAAATTTGCAAATATATTGCAAGTTTTAATTCGTGGAAATAAAACAATTGAAGAATTAAGAGATTTAGTTAAACAAGCAAGAAATATTGGTTTAACAGGAATAAATACATATTTTAATCCCCTTGCAAAACTATATGAGTTTTTACAGACATTTGGACCAGCATCTATGAAAGAGATTGATGAAGAGTTGCTTATTGATTTTTTAGCTTCATACACAAGTGGTTTATCTGATGCAAGTAAAAAAAATCATAGAATTGCCCTACTTAACTTCTTTTCTTATATAGACAAACAAAATGAAAATGACGATGGAAGCTCATATCAGTTTAAAATTGAATTAAAAAACTGGGCAGGACTTGGTGGTAAATCTGGAACTAAATTACCTGCTCATATGAATAAAGATGAAATTGATAGATTTTTAAAAGCGATTGATGAGTACGAGTTTTCAGCAGATACTATTTATAGAAATAGAGTTATTCTAAAAATGATAATATATACAGGAATTAGGGTTTCTGAGATGTTAAATCTAAAATTAAGAGATTTATACAAAGAAGATGATGTTTATGTATTACAAGTTCGAGGAAAAGGAAATAAACCTCGTATTGCTATGATTAAAACAAAAATTATTGAAAATGATTTACAAAACTGGTTAAATCAAAGGGTTTGTGATGAAGACTATGTTGTTTGTAATAAAAAAGGAAATAGGTTAACACAAGCTTATGTTAGTAGAATTGTTGAAAATATATTAACTTTAGCAGGTATTAGAAAAGAGAAAAATGGTGCACATATGTTAAGACACTCTTTTGCAACCCTACTTTACCAAAAACATCATGATCTTATCTTGGTTCAAGAAGCACTAGGTCATGCAGATATAAATACTTCTAGAATATATACACACTTTGATAAAGAGAGATTAAAAGCTACTACTAATCTTATGGATTAGTTAGTAGTTGGTTACCACAAAGAACCTGTTTCAAGCTCTAAAGAAGCATTTGCTTCTTCTATTTCTAAATAAACTTCTTCATCATAGTCTAAATATAAAGAAAAGTCTCCAGCTGTTATGCTGTCTTGAATACTTCTTTTATTTAAATAGCTATCATCCATTCCATTTGAAAGATCTGATAAATAGTAATCTACCATTGAAGGAGCCATACTATTTATTGCAGAGTCTAAGCTTTGAAAGGAATCAACCCCAAATGTAGAGAATAGAGAATCTTTATTTAATAGAAGTATCATTTTTCTTTTTTAGTTATTAAACCCATTTAATAATGACGCCATTCTATTTAAATCAATTTTCTCTGATGAAGAGCCATTATTAGAAGAAGACTCTTTATTATCATCTTTTCCATCATTTTCTGAAGAGTTAGTAGTATTTATTGATGGAGAATCAGTTTTTTTATCTACTATAACTTCTTGTATTGTTTCTCTAGCTTTAGAAGTGTCTTCATCATAGTTATGTTTTTCTGGATGTGCTTTTTTACTTAGAAGTCCTTCAATTTTACTTAACATAGAGTTAATATTTGAAGAGTCTTTTTCACTACTATCTTGTAAGTTGTTTAAGTTATCTTCTAAGTTTCTAGTTTCAGCTTCTAAAGCTGAGATCTTATCTTTAAGTTTATTATTTTCGCTGTTTAGTTTTTCGTTTTCATTTTCTAGTGTATTATGTTCATCTTGTAGCTGATCATAAGAGTTTTGTAATTGTTCATATGCAACTATTAGTTTCTCTAAAGCTTCATTAAGTTTTGCGATTGTTTCTGCGTTTGTCATTTAAATAACCCTTATAAAATTCTATTATTAATTAAAAACGATATTATTACAAAAACTAGCTAATAATTCCATCAATTTTTAATAAAGAATCAACACTTGGCTCTCTTTGTGCAAATTCATAGAATAATTTGTCCATATCTTGTGAACCACCCTTCTCTAAAATAGCTTTTTTGTACTTCATCGCTAATTCTTTGTTAAATACTTTTCCAGAATCAATAAACATATAAAATGCATCAGCACTTAATACTTCTGCCCATTTATAAGAGTAATATCCTGCTGCATATCCTCCTGCAAAGATATGTGCAAATCCATTTTGGAACTTATTGTACTTAGGTGGCTTTATTACGGCATAGTTGTCTCTTATGTTATCTAGTAAACTCTGTATTTCACTTTCCGTTTTGTATAGCTTTTGATGTAGTTTAAAATCAAACAATGCAAACTCAATTTGTCTTAACATTGTAAGTGATGATTGAAAATTTCTTGCTTTAATTAATTTATCAATAGCTTCATCATCTAATACTTCACCTGTTTCATAATGCTTAGCAAACATTTTTAATACTTCCTTATCATAAGAGAAGTATTCAAGGAATTGTGATGGGAACTCAACAACATCCCATGCAACTCCTGCAATACCACTTACAAAGGCTTCAGGTACTTTACTAAATAGATGATGTAATGCATGACCCATTTCATGGAATAGTGTTACTACATCAGAGTGTCTTAATAATGAAGGAACACCCTCTTTTGATTGTGGGAAATTACATACTATATATGCTGTAGGAAGTTTCTTGTTTCCATCCATATCTACATAGTGTGAGTGCCAATTGTTCATCCAAGCACCACCTCTTTTCTCTTTTTTAGCTTCTAAATCAATATATATTCTTGCAAAGACTTTTGAGTTTTCTTTTATATTACAAACTAATACATCTTTATCCCAAGCTTTTGCATCTTTTACTTCTTCAAACTCTACATTAAAGATCTTATTCAAAAAGCTAAAGAATCCATTTAGTACAGAGTTTTTCTCAAAATAAGGTCTATAATACTCTTCATCAATATCATATTTTTCTTCTTTTAACTTCTCGCTGTAATAAGCTAAATCAAAACTTTTTATATCAGAAATTCCATCTTTTGAAGCATATACTTTTAATTCTTCTATCTCTTCTAATGCTCTATCTTTACCTTTTTTTGCAAGCTCTTCTAAGAAGTTAATTACCTCTTCTTCTTTTTTGGCCATTTTAGTTGAAAGAGAGTATGAAGCATAGTTTTCAAAACCTAAAATTTTTACTTTTTCATCTTTTAAAGAAAGGATTTCTTCAATTATTTTTCCATTCTCGGGTGCTCTTGTCGAGTATGCTTTATATATCTCTTCTCTTTTTTCTCTATTACTTCCATAAGTAATATAAGCTAAATAAGATGGCATTTGAAGAGTAAACTTGTATTTAGTTTTTCCATCTTCTTCAAATTTTGCAAACTCTAAATCTGAAGCAGGAATCTCTTTTACATCTTCATAATCTTCACAAATCATTTCATAAGCATTTGTTGCATTTAAAAGATTTTGTGAGAACTTGTGAGACAATTCACTTAGTCTTAAATTTATCTCTTTTAGTCTATCTTTAATTTCATTATTTAAATGACAACCACTTAATTCAAAATCTCTAGTCTCATTTTCAAGTACTTTTTTTTGTATATCATTTAAACTTGTATAACTGTTATCTTGTATATCTTTTAAAGACCTATAAATATTATCATTTTGAGATATCTCAGTTTCATAATTTGAGATTAAAGGAAGGCACTCTTCGTAAACTTTTTGCGTTATTTCTGAATTTTTTACTGAATCTATATGAAAGATAGGTGTAACAAAATCACTTAACCTCTCCCCTACTTCTTCATATGGTTTTACAAAATTTTCATAACTTTTATTTTCAATTTTTAATAGCTCATCAATTTTCTTTTTGCTATCTTCTAAAATCTCTTCTAATCTATTTTTACTATTTTCTAAATCTGTTAAATCAAACTCTTTAAACATTTATTCTCCTTTTTATTTTATATTTATTTAAACTCAATTGTAAAACCTCTATCAAACTTTTCATAATCTTGATAAAATAAGTAATCTTTAATCTCAAAATTATTTAAATAGTTTTCCAAAGGTTTCTTTTGATCATATCCCATTTCACAAAGTAGATATTTTATATCTCTTTTTGAAGTTTCTTCAATGATATTTTTTAATAATTCATCTCCAACTTCTCCTCCAAAAAGTGCATTTCTAGGTTCATATTTTACATTTGCTGGAAGCTTGTAGTTATTTGCAATATACGGAGGATTTGAAATTGTCATAAAAATCTCTTCATCTTCACTAATATTCGTATATAAATCACTTTTGATAAAAGTGATTCTATCTTCTACATTATGTTTTTTTGCATTTTCTTTTGCTAATGTAATTGCATCATCATTTATATCAACTGCTATAATTTTAATCTCTTTTATTAAAAGAGCTAACATAACAGAAATAATCCCAGAACCAGTTCCTATTTCTAAAACGGTTTTATTTTTAGTATCTTTTAAAATTTCAACGGCATTATCAACAAGAAGCTCTGTTTCTGGTCTAGGAATTAATACATTCTCTTTTACTAGAAAACTTTCTCCATAAAAAGATGCCCTTTTAATTAAATACTCTAAAGGATAATCTTTTTTTCTTTTCTCTATTAGTTTTTCTAATTGTTTTATTTCACTAAACTCATTATTATAATTAAGATGTAACCATATATTGTTTTTCTCTAAAATATAACATATTAATATCTCAACTTCTTTAGCTGGAATATGAGTTACATCTCTTAATTGTTTAGAATAGTTTCTTACAACTTCTTTTATTGTCATTTATATCCTTATTATATATAAAGGCGATATTATATCAAAAAGAGTTTACTCTAATATATAAAGAGCAATCTCATCTGCCAAAAGAAAGTTTTTGTTATAGACTTTCTTATCTTTTATATATATTTTTTCTTCTTTTATTAAATGTTCTACTCTTTTTAATTCCTCAGCCGTAAATATTGATAAAGAAACTCCTAATATACATCTAAAACCTAAAAGTACTTTCTCTACTTTTATTTCTTCTTTTGATAAATCTTCTATTTCATATGAAGTTGAATTTTTGATATACTCATCTAAATCCTTATTTGGATAATATCTTTTATTGTTTACATATCCAACTGCTCCTGCTCCAACTCCTAAATACTCTTTGTGTTCCCAATATCCAAAATTATGTTTTGATTGGAAACTTTTATCTTTTGCAAAGTTTGATATCTCGTATTGAGTAAAACCATTCTTTTCTATAAAATCAAATATCTTATAAGATAACTCTTCATCATCAATTTTTACTTCACTTTTATTAAAGAATTTTGTTCCTTCTTCTAAGGTTAAAGAGTAAGCACTTAAATGAGTCACAGGCAAAGAAAAAGCTTGTGTTAAATCTTCTTTAATATTATTTAATGTATCTGTTTTAAAACCATAAATTATATCGCAGTTAATACTATCAAAACCTATACAAGAGGCATTTTGTATAGCATTTATAGCGCTTTTAGCATTATGTGCACGATTTAATTCTTTTAGCTTATTTTCTTGAAAACTTTGTACTCCAAAACTAATACGATTTACTCCAAAGTTTTTCATCTCTTTTTGCCACTCTTTTGTGGCAGAATTAGGATTTGATTCAGTTGTTATTTCTGTATTGTCATCAATATAGTTTTCTAATATTTTAAAAGTTTCTTCATAATCTTTTGGTTTTATTGTACTTGGAGTTCCTCCTCCAAAAAAGATAGTCTCTAATTTTTTATTTTGACAGTTTTTTTCTAAATCATGTTTTAGTTGTTTATTTAAAGCCTTCATATAATCTTTTTTTAGATTAAATTTAGTTGTATATGAGTTGAAAGCACAATAGTGGCACTTGCTGTCGCAAAAAGGTATATGTAAGTATAAAAGCAATTTTTAATCCTAAGTTTATTATAATATCTGGCTAATTATAAGGGAAAAAATATTTATGACTGATAAAGAAATGAAAGATAATAAAAATAAAAAAAATTACAGACCTAATGTAGCGGCAATAGTATTATCAGCAAAATATCCCGAAAAGTGTGAAATCTTCATAGCTTCAAGAACAGATGTAGAAAATGCTTGGCAGTTTCCTCAAGGTGGAATTGATGAGGGTGAACAACCTAATGAAGCACTATATAGAGAGCTTGAAGAAGAAATAGGCACAAGGGATGTTGAAATAATTGCAGAATATCCAAAATGGGTAAGCTATGATTTTCCTCCTGTGATTGCTAAGAAAATGCACCCTTATGATGGTCAAATTCAAAAATATTACTTAGTTAAGTTAAAAAAAGGTGCAAAAATAGATATAAACACTGAAATACCAGAGTTTAGTGAATTTAAATTTGTTCCAACTGAGAATATTTATGATTATATAACATTCTTCAAAAGAACAGTATATAAGCAGGTTTTAAAATATTTCAAAAAAGAGGGTTTTATTTAAAAAGATGTTAAAAGTTTTAAAGTTTGGCGGTACAAGTGTAGGAACACTTGAAAGAATACAGAATGTAGCCAATATTATAAAAAGTATAAAAGATGATGGTCACGATGTAATTGCAGTAGTTTCTGCAATGAGTGGTGAAACAAATAAGTTATTAGAGTATGCAAGTACTTTTTCAAAGAATCCTGAAGCAAATGAAATAGATATGCTTTTAAGTTCTGGAGAAAGAGTAACTTCTGCCCTACTTTCTATTGCTTTAAATGAGCAAGGTTACAAAGCTACTTCTATGAGTGGTAGAGAAGCTGGAATTGTTACAGATAATGCACATATGAAAGCTAGAATTGAATCTATTGATACTACTAATATGAAAAATGCAATTAATGAAGGCAAAATTATCATTGTTGCTGGTTTCCAAGGTGTAACACAAGATTCAAGTAGAGTTTCTACTTTAGGTAGAGGTGGTTCAGATTTAACAGCTGTTGCTATTGCTGGTGCTATTGAAGCTGATGTTTGTGAAATCTATACTGACGTTGATGGTATTTATACTACAGACCCAAGAATTGAACCAAAAGCTAAGAAGCTAGATAAAATATCTTATGATGAGATGCTAGAATTAGCCTCTTTAGGTGCGAAAGTATTACAAAATAGATCAGTAGAGATGGCGAAAAAATTAAATGTAAATTTAGTATCAAGAAGCAGCTTTACGCCAGAAGTTGAAGGTACATTAATAACTAAGGAAGAGAATATTATGGAAAAACCAGTTGTAAGTGGTATTGCATTAGATAAAAACCAAGTAAGAGTTGGAATGTATGGAGTTACAGATAGACCAGGAATTGCTTCATCTATTTTTACAGCTCTTGCAGACGCAAATATTAATGTAGATATGATTGTACAAACAGTTGGTGTTGATGGTAAAACTGACTTAGACTTTACTATTCCTGTAACAGATTGGGAAAACTGTAAAGTAGTTATGAATAAGTTTGAAGATGATGCGGAAAATATCGATTACAATGAATCAATTTGTAAAGTATCTATTGTAGGTGTTGGTATGAAGTCTCACACAGGCGTAGCTTCAAAAGCCTTTACTGCATTAGCTTCTGAAAATATTAATATCAGAATCATTTCAACTTCTGAAATCAAAGTTTCTATGATTATTGAAGAAAAGTATGCAGAATTAGCTGTTAGAACTTTACACGATGCATATAACTTGGATAAATAACAGTGCAAGAATTTCTAAATTGGACAGTTGACACAATTAGAGAAGATAGGCTTATTTCTCCTTGGTTAGAAGAAAAAAAGTATGAATGGGTACCTTTAGTTTCTAAATCAGTTACTAATATCTTAGAAAAAGGTCGTTCTGTTTTAGTTATCACTGATAGTGATAGGGATTGGTTTTTAAAGTATGTATTAACACATATCAATTCACAAAAGAAAAACAGACCTTTTTTACCTTTTTACAACTTTAAGTCTTTTTATAAAGATTTAGATGAAGTAAAAACAGAAGATGAAATAAATTTCATAAAAGATATGCTTAATATATCTTTTCCAAATGGTTACTGTTTTTGGTATATTGGTAGAAGTCAAGATGCAAGAGCTATTTTACCAAAGTTTTCAAAGAACTCATTTCTTTGGATTTTTGATGAAGAAGTTCAAGATGCATTTAATCTAAAAAACAATGATGAAGCTTTAGATATGAAGCTTCTTCAAATGTTTAGACTTTATGATAAAACATTAAGTGCTGCACTTTTTGCTGAGATTAACGTAGAACATTAATGATAAACGAAAAAATTGAAACAGCTCATATCTTAATAGTAAATGATATAGATGAGACTCTTAACTCTTTATTGCCTTTTTACTCAAAACATAATGTAAGAGTAATTAGAAATGAAGAGAAAGAGGAGTTTCAATTAGCTCAAGCAAATGTAACTATAAAAGAAGCATATATCTCAACAAATGAAAAGAAATATATTTTTCTTTGTGGAAAAATCTTTAGAAATGAAGCACAAAACTCTTTATTAAAAATATTAGAAGAACCACCTTCAAATATTGTTTTTATAATAATTACAAACTCTAAATCAACTATTTTACCTACAATCTTTTCTAGAATGCCTCATAAGATTTTAAAAAGTGGCTTGAAAAAAGAAGATTTATCCTTAGATGTAAGAAAACTTGATTTAAAAGATGTTTATGAGTTTTTAAAACAAAATCAAAGAATAGATAAAAAAGAGTCTATCTCTTTTGTTGAAAGTCTACTTTTAAAAGTAAACAAAGAAAATATAGAACTTACACAAAGTGAATTAGAGCTTTTTTCTAAATCAATAAAATTATTAAATCTAAACTCTAGACCAATAAACGTTTTAACTACTCTACTTTTAACTATAATAAATAGAAAACATAGGGTTTAATATGACACTACAAAAAATAGCTATTTGGGATGCTAAAAAAGTATATGAATCTCTAGGCTGTGATAAAGGTGGTATTTCTATTTTATCAAAGAAATCATCTTTACATACAATTTTAATAAAAAACATGCATGTTGGTGCAGCAAATATTTTAAAACAAGACTCTCTTTCTATTGGAGCAGATTTAGCAGTACCTACTGGTGTTATAACTGCAAAAGAAAAATACGTTGATGGAATATTAATTGTAACAACAAAGCAGCTTGAAATTTTAAGTAGAAAAGAGTTAGCTCAACCTTTTGGATTAAAAGAGTTTGCAAAAAACTTAAAAGAGTTTATTCCTTCTAAAAAATATCCAACAAAAATAATGGGTGTTTTAAATGCAAATGAAGACTCTTTCTTTCAAAATAGCCGTTTTAATGAATCTGATGCTAGTTTTAGAATAAATAAAATGATTGAAGATGGTGCTTGCATTATTGATATTGGAGCAGTTTCTAGTAGACCAGGAAGTATTGCTGTTTCTTGGGAAGAAGAACTTCAAAGAGCAAAACCTATTATTGATGTTATTTATAAAGAAAAACTTTTTGAAAAAGCTAAATTTTCTTTAGATTCATATGAACCAAAAGTATTAGAATATGCTTTAGAAAACGGCTTTTCAATAGTTAATGACATAACAGGTTTAGCAAATGATGAAGTTTGTAAAGTAGCTTCAAAATATAATGCACAAGTTGTAATTATGCATATGCAAAAAGATCCAACTGTTATGCAAGAAAACCCTGTATATGATGATTTAATCCAAGAAATTGATGACTTTTTTAAAGAAAGAATTGAAAAAGCAAAAAGTTTTGGAATTGAAGATATTGTTTTAGATGTTGGAATTGGTTTTGGAAAAACTTTAGAACACAACTTAAAACTAATAAAAAATCTAGAGCATTTTAAACACTTTGGATATGAGCTTTTAATGGGAGCTAGTAGGAAATCAATGATAAATAAGATTGTAGAAACACCTACAGAGCAAAGACTTCCTGGAACTTTAGCAATACATTTAGAATCTATAAACTATGGAGCTTCTATTATTAGATGTCATGATGTAAAAGAACATTATCAGGCAATTAAAGTTCAAGAAGCTATCAACACACAAGAGGTTTTATAAAATCTCATGTAGTGTGTTTGCTTTTTTCATCCACTCTTTTAAATCTGAATAATCTTCCTCTTCAACCATTTTTCTCACCTTTTTCATATGGTCTTCAAATAAATCAATGGATTTAAGTAAGTTTTTTCTATTTTGTTTAAAAATATCTGTCCACATATCAGGACTTGATTTTGCAATTCTACTCATATCTTTAAATCCACCTGCTGCTAAAGCAATAATAGATTTTGGATCTTCATGGCCCATAACAGTATTTGCTAAAGAGTATGAAATAGCATGGGGTAAATGAGACATATAACAAGCATGAATGTCGTGTTCATCTGCATCCATTGCAACAATTCTCATACCTATTTCTTGAAATACTTTAAATGCTCTATTTACATGTTGATTTTCATTTTCTTCAAGATTACATAAAACTACTGTTTTACCTTCATATAAATTATCAATTGCTGCTTTTGGTCCCGATTTTTCAGTTCCTGTCATTGGGTGAGCTGCAATAAAATTTTTTCTAATTTTTGCAGGAACATTTTTTATAATAAACTCTTTTGTTGACCCTAAATCCATAATTGTTGTCTTATCTTTTATATCCAAAAATTCTGGCATCATAGAAATAATATTATCAACTGGAATAGCAAGAACTATTAAATCACAATTATCTTTTATCGTCTTAATATCTGTTAACTCATCAACTAAATTTAACTCTTCTATCTCTTTTTTAGACTTTTCACTTCTTGCAAATCCATAAACTTTTGTAGCTATTGAGTATTTTTTAACTGCTTTAGCGAAAGAACCGCCCATTAATCCTAAACCAATAATACCTATATTCAATTTTATAACCTTTAAAATATATTTAAAAAGCGATTATATCTTAAACATCCTATAAAGTTTATTTAGATATATTTTAGCTTTAATTATTAAAATAAGGATAACTGTGAAAAAGAAAAGTATCTTATTATCTATCACGTTAGCTTCACTTCTACAAGCTGAACAAATTACTTCAATTGAATATGTAAATTTAACAAAAATTTCTTTACCAGTTGCAAATGAAACTTTAAAGTTAAAAGTTGGTGACGAAGTTAGTACTGAAAAAGTAAATAAAGCTATAAAAGACTTTTATAAATTTAACTACTTTGAAGACATTAAAGTTAATATAGACAATGGAAAGCTTCAATTTGTATTTGATGAAAAACCATCGATTGCAAATGTTGATATCACTGGATATAAGTCTCGAGAAGATGATCTTGACATTTTAAGAAAGCAAATAGGTCTTGAAAAAGGAAATATGTATTCTGACAAAAGAGTTAGAAATGCAAAAGAGAAACTTTTAAAAGAATTAGAAAGAGAAGGTTATATTAACTCTGTTGTTGAAGCAGAAGTAGAACACTTAAATGAAGACTCAGTAGCAATTACTTTTAGTGTAAACAAAGGTGATGAAATCATCATTAAAAAAGTAAACTATTTTGGTTCTGAAAACCTTGACTCTGGTGACTTTGAACCAGCAACTGCAAACAAAGAAGAAGAGTTCGCATCATGGTTTATCACTCAAAATGGTGGTGAATTAGCTGCTGAGCAATTAGAATATGATAGTAAAAGAATACAAGAAGTATATTTTGAAAATGGATACTTAGATGCAAAAGTAAAAGATCCTTTCTTAGAAGTAGATTTCTCTTCAAATCAAGCTGAGCTTGACTTTTATATTGAAGAAGGTAGACAATATAATGTAAATGATATTGCAATCTATGTAAATTCTGAGATTGTTAAACCTGAAGACATTTATCCTGAGTTAAAACTAAGAAAAGGTAGAACTTTTAATATTAAAAGACTTAGAAAGGATGCTGACTATATCAAAACTTTAGTTGCTGATAAAGGTTATGCATTTGCACAAGTTAAATATGATATTAAAAAAGATGAGAAAAATGGAACTGCTGATTTAGTATTTAATGTTATTCCTGGAGAAAAAGTATTTATTAGAGATGTTAAAATCTCTGGAAATACAAGAACACTTGATAGAGTTATTAGAAGAGATGTTTATTTAGCTCCTGGAGATTTATTTAACCTTACAGATTATACTGACTCAAAAAATAAACTAAAAAGAACAGGATACTTTGAAGATGTTCTAATTGAGCAAAAAAGAGTTTCTGCTGATAAGATGGACATAGTTGTAAAGGTTAAAGAAGCTGCAACAGGAAATATCATCCTTGGTGGTGGATATGGTTCATATGATGGATTTATGATTAATGGTTCTATTGTAGATAATAATATCTTTGGTTCGGGTCTTTCTTTAGGTGTTTCTGTTGATTTATCAAAAAGAAAAACTGACCTTTCTGTTAAACTTAGAAATCCTGCTATTGCTGATAGTAAATATAGTGGTGATTTAGATATTCACTCAGACAACATTGAAATTGATAGTTCTAAATATGAATTAGATAAAGATGTAAAAGGTTTCTCTGTAGGAGTTGGTAAAGAGCTAATTAGAAACTTAAGAGTTGGTGCTAGATATAGACTTGACTTTATTAAAGAAGAGTATGATTATGAAGATGATGCAGGGGTTCCTGAAAATAAAAGGTTTGAAGATACAGATTATGTAACTAGTTCTATTACACCTTTTGTTAACTTTGATAACACAGATGACTACTTAAACCCAAGAAGTGGATTTAAAGCTGGTTCTTCTTTAGAGTTTGCAGGATTAGGTGGAGACTCAGAATATCTTAAAAGTTTATCTTACTTTAAATACTTCTATTCTTTAAACGATCTTTATGATTTAGATTGGATTTTTAGATATAAGCTACAAGCAAACTTCCTTGTGGATAATGGTCAAATCAATCAAGGTGATTCATTATACTTAGGTGGTACAAAATCTTTAAGAGGATTTAAGTCTTATGCCTTCCCTAAAAATGAATCTGGTGAAAAAGTTGACCCTTATAAAAATATGGCAGCAACATCAGTAGAAATGAGTTTCCCTCTATCTCCACAAGCTAAGATGAGATGGGGTGTATTCTATGATTATGGTATGATTGGTGAAGATAATATGTCAGATATTAAAAGATCTTCAACAGGTGCACTTTTTGAGTGGATCTCACCATTTGGTCCATTACAACTGATTTTTGCTCAACCATTGGATGATGAGTCAGGTGATGATACATCATCATTTGAGTTCTCATTAGGGTCTAGTTTTTAAAAATAAAAAAATTGGATAATTTATGGTAAAAAAAATGGATATTATTGATAGAAGAATCACAGAAGAAGAAGCATTAGATTTAATTAAAAATGCTTCTTTAGTAAAACTAGGTGATTTAGCTTCTAAGAAAAAAGAACAGTTGCACCCTGAAAAAATCACAACATTTGTAGTAGATAGAAATATTAACTATACAAATGTTTGTTGGGTAGACTGTAAATTCTGTGCTTTTTATAGACACGGAAGAGATGATGATGCTTATGTATTAAAATTTGATGAAATTGATAAGAAAATTGAAGAGTTATTAGAGATTGGTGGAACACAAATACTTATGCAAGGTGGTGTTCACCCTAAGCTTAAAATTGATTATTATGAAGAATTAGTTGAGCATATTCATACAAAATTCCCTCAAATCACCCTACACTCATTCTCTGCAATTGAGATTTGTTATATTGCTAAAGTTTCAAAAATTTCAAGATTAGAAGTTTTAAAAAGACTACAGGCAAAGGGTTTAAGCTCAATTCCAGGAGCTGGCGCTGAAATTTTATCAGATAGAGTTAGAGATGTAATCGCTCCTAGAAAAATTGATACTGATGATTGGTTAGAAGTTCATAGATTAGCTCATTCAATTGGTATGAAAACAACTGCTACAATGATGTTTGGAACAGTTGAGACAGATGAAGAGATTATTGAGCATTGGAATAGAATTAGACAACTACAAGATGAAACAGGTGGTTTTAGAGCCTTTATTATGTGGTCTTTCCAAAGTGCAAATACAAAGCTAAAAGAAGAGATTCCTGATTTAAAGCCTCAATCATCAAATAGATACTTAAGACTACTTGCTGTTTCAAGACTATATTTAGATAACTTTCCAAATATTCAAAGTTCTTGGGTAACTCAAGGAAGTTATATTGGTCAGATGGCTCTTAAATTTGGAGCAAATGACTTAGGAAGTACAATGATGGAAGAAAATGTAGTTGCAGCTGCAGGAGCTACAAATTGTATGAATCAAGATGAAATGATTCAATTAATCCATGATGTTGGTGAAAACCCAGCAAAAAGAAATACTGCTTATGAGATTTTAGAGAGGTTTTAACTACATGAACCTCTTTAAATCTTTTTTACTACTATTATTAATTCAAGGATATTTAATGTCTGCTACAGTTAAGCAAATAAAAATAAATGATATTGAAATACCTGTAGTTTTTGAACAAGATAAAAATTTACCAATATTAAATTTACAACTTGTTTTTAAAAACTCTGGATATATGCAAGATAAAAATAAAAGTGGTTTAGCATCACTTTCAGCAAAACTTCTAAATGAAGGAACAAAAGAGTTAGGTTCTACTAAATTTGCTCAAAAGTTAGAAGATTCGGCTATTTCATTACACTCTTCTGTTGGCTTTGAGACATTTGTTATTGAGCTTTCTTCAATAAAAGATGTAAACGATAAAGCCTTATCTTTATTAAAAGAGCTACTAAATGATCCTAATTATGATAAAAAAGTATTAGATAAAATTAAAACTATTAAAACAGGTTCATTAAAAAGAAAAGAGAATGATTTTGACTACATTGCTAGTAAAAACTTAAAAGAGATTCTTTTTGCAGGAACAGCTTTACAAAATCCATCAAGTGGTAGTATTGAATCAATTGAAAAGATTAAACTTGTTGATATTAAGAAGTTTTTAGACAATGCAATTGATTTAAACAACCTAATTGTTGTTGTAGGTGGTGATATAGAGTTTGATGAGCTTTCAGTAAAACTAAAAAAACTATTAAAAAATATAAAAGCTAAAAATAGTAATAAATTTAAAACAGTAAAAACAAGTGATAAAGCACAAGTAAAGACACTAGAAAAAGAGACTCAACAAGCATACATATATTTTGGAAGTCCTTTTGAAACAACAGCAAAAAATGAAGATAACTATAAAGCAAAAGTAGCTTCTTTTATTTTAGGTGGAAGTGGTTTTGGAAGTAGACTTATGGAAGAAATCCGTGTAAAAAGAGGATTGGCATATTCTGCATATGGATATGTTTCAATAAATAAATCTCATAACTACTTTACAGGTTATTTACAAACTAAACTTGAAAGTGCAGATGAAGCAAAAGAGTTAGTTTCAGAGATTGTAAATGAGTTTGTAAACAAAGGTGTAACTCAAGAAGAGTTAGACGCAGCTAAAAATTTTATTTTAGGAAGTGAGCCTTTAAGAACTGAAACATTATCTCAAAGACTACATAGAGCCTTTACTCTGTTTTATAGAGGCTTAGATTTTGATCACTCGCAAAAAGAGTTAGAGAAAATACAAGCTCTTAATTTAGACGATTTAAACGAATATATAAAATCTCATGATGAGATTAAAAAATTATCATTTTCAATAGTAAGGAAGTAATTTGTTAAGATTTGCACAAAGTCCAACAAAAGATATGAGTATAGGTGATTTAAGAGTAGCAATATTTAATCATATTGTTTCTAAACAATTAAATGAAAAGCTTTTAATTAGAATAGAAGATACAGACAAAGAAAAAACTATTGAAGGAAAAGATAAAGAGATTTTAGAACTTTTAAATCTTTTTTCTATAGGTTATGAGGGAATTTTCCACCAAAGTGATAATCTGAAATATCATCAAAAACTTACTATGCAGCTTATGGGACAAAAAAATGCCTTTGCATGTTTTTGTTCTGATGCAAAAATTGAAGAGCTAAAAGAAGAAGCAAAAAAGAAGAATAAACCTTATGAATATGATGGTTTTTGTCAAACTCTTTCTGATGAAACAGTTTTAAATGTTAATTCTCCTTTTATTGTTAGAATAAAAAAGCCAGAGGAAGACATAGTATTTAATGATCTTTTAAAAGGAAAGCTAACATATACTCCTTCTAATGTTGATTCGTTCCCTATTCTAAGACAAGATAAAATGCCAACACCTAACTATGCACATGCTGTTGATGATATGTTATTTAATATTTCTGCTGTTATTACATCAGAAGATAATATAGATGATGCAGCAAAACAAATACATGTAAGAAAGCTATTAAATTATGATAAGGAAATAGAGTTTACACACGTTCCAAGTGTAAATGTAGACTCAAAATACTCTTCTGTAAAACAGCTTATTGATGAAGGTTTCCTTCCAGCAGCTATTGCAAACTATTTAGTTCTTCTTGGAAATGAAACACCAAAAGAGATTTTTACATTAGAAGAAGCTGTAGAGTGGTTTGATATAAAAAACATCTCAAAAGAAGCAGTAAACTTTGATATTGAGAAACTAAAAGAGATTAATAAAAAACATCTTTCTCATATAGATAACATGAGATTTTCAAAGATTTTAGGTTTTGCAGATGATGATATTGGAAAACTTGGAAAACTATTCTTAAATGAAACATCAACTATTAAAGAGATAAAAGAGAAAATAGACTTAGTATTTGCACCAAAATCTACATGTGAAGGTTTTGAAGAAGAGTTTGTAGAATTAAAGTTAGCTATAAATGATGCTCCTTATATTGACAGTTTTGCTGAGTTTAATCAATATCTTACTGATAAAACACAATTAAAAGAGGAAAAGCTTTTAAAGCCTTTAACTTATATTCTTACAGGACAAACTAATGAGATTGATCTTTCAGAAGTTTACCCTTTAATTAAAAATTATTTAGGAGAAATTACAAAATGATGGATGCCCTACTAAGTTCAGTTTTCACTGTAGTTTTAAGTATTGTATTTTTATATAAATGGGTTATTATAATATCAGCTATCCTTTCTTGGGTAAGACCTGACCCATATAACCCAATTGTACAAATGCTACATAGATTAACAGAACCAGCTTATAATCTTGTAAGAAGATTTATTCCTACAGTTTTTGGAGGAATGGATTTTGCACCAATTATCTTAATTTTTGCATTAATCTTCCTAGAGACATTCTTAGGTAAACTTTTTATGGGAATGTAATATGAAGCCCTCTTCTCTTCTATTAATAACTCTTTTATCTTCACTTGCTTTTTCAAATGAAGCAGTAGATACTAAAAAAGAGTTTTTAACTCTTGAAACAATTAAAAAAGAAGAGAAAGGTCTTAAAAGAGACTTTCTTTTAAATGAATTTTTAAAGCAACCCTCTATTACACAAGAGCAAGCTTATGAATCACTATCGTATATTGATTCTATGAATACAAAACTATTTACTAACTTTGCATTAAAGTATAAACATGATGAAACCTTAGCTGTAGTTCAATGTATGAATATGCCAACAAAGCAACTACTTAGCTCTTATGCAGATTGTATTAAAATTGGATTAGACTATAAAGAAGCCTCTAAATTGAACTCTTTAGAGTTAAATCAACTTATAAATAAAACATCAGAAAAATACCCTCTTTTTGCAAAAAATTTAAAAGTTTTATCTTCTGCTATTCCTTTTACAAAAATTATTACTTTAGATAGCAACTCATTTTATGACTTGTATTTTAATTTGCCAGTAGAGTTCAAAGAAAACTATTTTAACTATAGACTACCTAGAAAAACATTTTTTAGAATTTACCAAGATAAAGTAAATTTTGAAAAGTATTTAAAACAAAACATTACAAATAGAAACTTTGATATTGCAAATGACTCATTTTTAGCTATTGATGATTCAAACTTAAATGCAAACTCATCTTTTTTGTTAGGATTAAATGCATTTGCCCTTGAAAATATAGATAAAGCAACTACTTTTTTACAAAATGCTTTAAATAAAACAGATGAGAAGAATATCAATAAAGTTTTATTCTGGTTATATAAAACTTCAAAAAATGAAACGTATTTAAAAGATATATCTTTAAATACAAAAGTAGACTTATATACAATTCTTGCAAATGAACTTTTAGAAGAGAAAAAACCTTTAAGTTTTGCTCAAACAAAAAATACAGAGTTTAAAAAGAATACAAAAAAATTATCTTTAGAAACAAAAGCTTTTCTTTACTCTTTAATAAAAGCTAATTCAGACTTTAACAACAAATTTATTTCTAAAGAGTTTAATATTGGTCTATTAAATCAAAATTATGAACTTAAAGATGTAGAAAACTTCTATAATAATGGTTTAGCCCTAGAAAAAAGTGTCTCTTTACTAAATAAAGAGCTTTTAGAAGATAAAGATATTAACCCTATTTTAAAGTATTTAACTTTAGAAAATAAAAATGATACTTTAAAGTTATTAGAAAAAAATTATAAATTAAATGAAAAGATAGATAAAAGTCTTATTTTTGAGTTTATCTCTGATGAGAAACTTGAAGAGTTTGTTTTAAATTATTATTTCTATATCAATAACAATATTAAAAAAGAAAAAAAGAAGATAAAATTATCTTCTATTTTTGAAAGCTTAAAGTAGCAGTTCCATATTTAGTATGAATAAACTCTAAGTTTAATTCTCTTAACTCTTCTTTGTTATTGAACTTTACTAAATAGTACCTAGCCCATGGGTTTTTTAGTGGTATAGAGTTTACTAAAGTAGAGTTTGCATCTAAACCTTTTAAACTTACTGATTCTTTTTCATTTAAAACTAATTTATAAGAGTCTTTGAAAAAGTTCTCATTATCTTTATTTGCAATTTGAACTCCAAGAATAAAAGTTTCAATATTATCACTCTTATACTTTTCATCTACATTATTTAAATATGTAACAAAAATTAGAGCCTCAACTTCATTATTATTTAATAAGTCTCGCTTTTTTGTGTATTGAATTGCTTTTGCACTTAATTTATCATTTTCAAAATGATTTAATGCACTTGTCTTATCTGCACAACCTGTAAAATACAGAGCTAAAAATAGTATAAAAAAACTACTAATTATCTTCATAAAAAACATCCTAAATTATTGTAAGATGGCATCTTACCCTAATTTTACTTTAACATATATTTAGATAAAATCTACCCTATGAATAATCAATATAAAAAACTTGCAGTTGCTTTTAGTGGCCCGTCTAACAGCGGAAAAACTACACTTATTATTAAAGTTTCTACTCTTTTACAAGAGATGGGACATAAGGTGTGTATTGTAAAACATGACCCGGGAAATAAAGCAACTTTTGATATACCTAAAAAAGATAGTTATAGATTCTTTGAAACAGGTGCTGATGTTGCAGTAGTAAGTCCTAAAAGAACTACATATTTTAAAAATGAAACTTCATCAATCGATGAAATAATTGAAACTTTTAAAGATTTTGATTATTTACTAGTTGAAGGATTAAAAACTCTTCCTCTACCAAGAATTACAATCTTTAGAGATGAAGTAGACGAATCTTATTTTAAATATAGTAACTCAATAGCTTTTGATGAAACTATCAATGAAAATGAAATTCCTTCTAACTTAGATAAACTAGACTTAAATAACCCAGAAGAGATAATCAACTGGATTGAAAACAATGCAAAGAGAGTTTAATGCAAGAAATATTTGAAGCAATAAAAGAAGCTAGTAAACAAATACAAGACGTAATAGAATTAGGTGATACAGCAAAAAGTGAAAATGAAAACTCTACTGGTGATACACAATTAAAACTTGATATTGCAAGTGATGTTATTATTGAAAAAGTTTTTGCAACTATTCCTTCGATTAAATCAATTGTTAGTGAAGAACAAGAAAATATTGTTGATTTAAATGAAGATGGAGAATATTTAATAGCTTATGATCCTTTAGATGGGTCTTCATTAGTTGATGTTAACCTTTCTGTTGGTTCTATTTATGGAATTTATAAAAATGATTTTACTGGAGACAATATTGTTGCTTCAGTTTATGTTGTATTTGGACCAAGAGTAGAAATGGTAGTTGCCTATGAAAATAGTGTTAAACTATATAGACTTTTTGATGATGAATTTAATTATATAAAAGATATTAAACTTGAAGAAAAAGGTAAATTAACTGCAACTGGTTCTACTCAAATGTGTTGGCCAACACACCACAAAGAGCTTGTAAATAGTATGTATGATGCAGGTTATTACTTAAGATACTCTGGTGGTATGGTTCCTGATTTACACCAAATCCTTTTAAAAGGTGGAGGTTTATTTTCTTATCCAGGAACAACAGATAAACCAAAGGGTAAATTAAGACAACTATTTGAGGTTTTCCCTTTTGCCTTAGCATATGAATTTGCAGGTGGAAAAGCTGTTGATGGTAAAAATAGAGTTTTAGAAATATCTACAACTCACATTCATGATACTAGTCCATGTTTTTTTGGTTCAAACGATGAAATTAATAGAGTTTTAGAAGTTTATAAAGATCATGTCTGAAAACCAACAAAAAGACCAATGGGAACTAAACCTAGAAAAAGTAAAGACAGAACTAAATAGTTGTCAAATGTCTTTACACAATAAACAATCTTGTCAGCCAGACAATAACTTTTGTGAAAAGTTTTTTGATTGTGAACTAAGAAAAAAATATGTAATTGCTGTTTATGAGTCTATGAATAAAGGCTCTGGCGGTGGATTTGAATTTTAATTAAAAGAAGAAGGTATTTATATGGAAAACTCTTGTAAAAATGTTTATATTACAACTCCTATTTATTATGTAAATGATGTAGCACATATCGGTCATGCATACACAACAATTATTGCAGATATGTTAGCAAGATACTCAAGACTAACTGGATATAACACATATTTTTTAACAGGAACAGATGAGCACGGACAAAAAATTGCTCAAAGTGCGGAAGCTAGAGGAAAAACTGCAAAAGAGTATGCTGATGAAGTATCAGGGAAGTTTAGAAAACTTTGGGATGATTTTGATATTACTTATGATAAGTTTATCCGTACAACTGATGAAGAGCATAAGCTTGGTGTTCAAAAAGCTTTTGAAAAAATGTATGAAAAAGGTGATATCTATAAAGGTGAGTATGAAGGTTTCTATTGTGTATCATGTGAAACTTTCTTTACAGAAAAACAACTTGTAGATGAACAATTCTGCCCAGACTGTGGTAAACCTACAAATATTGTAAAAGAAGAGAGTTATTTCTTCAAACTATCAAAGTATGAAGATAAACTAATTAAATGGTACGAAGAGAATGAAGACTGTATCTTACCAAGAGCAAAGAAAAATGAAATCATGAACTTTGTAAAAGGTGGATTAAAAGATCTTTCTATTTCAAGAACATCATTTGACTGGGGTGTAAAACTTCCAGAGTCTTTAAATGAACCAAAACACGTAATGTATGTTTGGCTAGATGCTTTAATGAACTATGTTACTGCTTTAGGTTACGGTGGAGATGAAAAAAATATGGATTTCTGGCCTGCTAAAGTTCATTTAGTTGGAAAAGATATTTTAAGATTCCACTCTGTTTATTGGCCAGCATTCTTAATGTCTTTAGACTTACCATTACCAGATCATATTGCAGCACATGGTTGGTGGACAAGAGATGGTGAAAAAATGTCTAAATCTAAAGGAAATGTTGTTGATCCAAAAGAGGTTGCAGATGCTTATGGTTTAGATGCATTTAGATACTTTATGTTAAGAGAAGTTCCATTTGGACAAGATGGAGACTTTTCACAAAAAGCTTTAATGGATAGAATCAACTCTGATTTAGGTAATGATTTAGGAAATCTTTTAAATAGAATTTCTGGAATGTCTGGAAAATATTTTGACTTTAAAATTGATTCTAAAGATGTTGTAAAATATCATGAAAAAGAGTTAAATGAAGTTCAAGAGATTTTAGACAATGTAGAAAAATATGTATTTAATATGCAATTAAATAGATACTTAGAAGATATCTGGAAAATTTTAACTATTGCTAACAAAGCTATTGGTGATCACGAACCTTGGGCTAAAATGAAAGATGGTAAAACAGAAGAAGCAATGGCATTAGTTGCTTTAATTACTAATATTATGGCTAAGGTTGCCCTACTTTTAGACTCTGTTATGCCAGAAAAAATTGCTAAGATTGCTACTTCATTAGGACTTGAAATCAACAATGAGTCATATAATAAACTTATTGTAAATAAAGAGCTTATTGGTGAAACAACTATTACAAAAGTAGAACAACTTTTCCCAAGAATTGAAGAGATTTTATTAGAACAAGCAAAACCTACAGAAGTTTCAAAAACTGAAGTAGAAGAGAAAAAGCCTTCTAAAAAAGAAGAAAAGAAAGAAACTCAAGAAGAAGACAACTTAATTACTATTGATCAATTCTTTGAGACAACTTTAAGAGTTGGTACAATTGTTGAAGCAGAAGAAGTTCCAAAATCTAAAAAACTTCTAAAACTTCAAGTAGATGTGGGAGAAGAGAAACCTAGACAAGTACTTGCAGGAATTAAAGAGTTCTATTCTGCGGAAAGTTTAGTTGGTACACAAGCTTGTGTTGTAGCAAACTTAAAACCAGCGAAACTAATGGGTATGTTAAGTGAAGGTATGCTTCTTGCAGCAAAAGATGAAGATGGTTTATGTCTAATAAGACCAGAAAAACCAAAAACTAATGGGACAAAAATAAGCTAGTGCAAATTACATCTTTATTAGATATTATTGATGGTAGGTTATTAAACCAACCATCAATCTCTTTTATATATTCAATTAAAACTAATCCAAGAAAAGTAAAAGAAGGTGACCTTTTTATTGTTCAAAATAAAGAACATATCAAAGAAGCACTTGAAAATGGAGCTTTTGGACTAATTGTTGATGAAAACACACAAATAATTGATAATGAAATTGCATGGATAAAAGTTCCTAATCTTAATGAAGCAATTGTAAAACTAATAAGATTTCAACTTTCAAATAAAAAACTTACTGCATTTTATTGTAATAGTGTTAGTTATGACTTATTTGAAATACTTAAAAAGCCTAATAGTCATAGTGAAATCAAATTAATCCCTAAAGAGTTATCAAAACTTTTTAAGTTTATTGATGATATTGAAGATAATGATACAATAGTATGTTCATGTCAAAAAACCCTTGATGATATTTATCCAGTTAATTTTGACTTTAATACTAAACAGTATGAAATAAAAAACCTAATAGAACACTCTATTTTTGAAACAACTTTTTCCTATCAAGATAGATATTTTCCTAAAATTAAAATACCTAGCTTATATTTAAAAGAATTTTTAGATGTATATAGTTTTTTAGGTTTTGACGCAGATTTAAATAAATTAAAAAGATTCAATAAACTAAGACCTATTTTTGTAGATAAACTAATCAATCATACTGATTATGGAAGAACTGATAAGTTTTTATTAGCTCAAGAAAATAAAGAGTTAGTAGAAGAAGAAATAAAGTATTTAAGAAATAAATATAAGTATGCAAAAATCTTATACTTCTCTTTTGAAGAAGAGACTCATAGTGAAAATATTGAATATATTCATTTAACTTCTATTTCAAATATAAAAGCATTTTTAAAGAAAAACTCTTTTAATGCAGCATACTTTGTTGGTTTAAACTATGATACTTTATACGAACAAGTATCTCAAGAAAATAACGAACCTACTTTGATATAAGTACTTTTAGTAAATCATACCAAAAGTACTTACAACTTTTCCAACTACATTAAGTTCATTATCTGCTAATACTTGTACAGGATAGTCCCTATTATCCGATATTATATCAAGTTTTCCATCAACTCTTTTTTGTACTCTTTTTACAAATAATCCATGGTTTGTAGTAAAAGCATATATCCCATCTCTTGATGCATCTTTTTTACTTTTATCAATAAAAATAACATTATCACTATTTAGAGTTGGCTCCATAGAGTCCCCTACTACATTAATAGCTTCAATATTTTTTAGATTCTCTTGTCCACCTAGCATATTTATAAAATAAGGAGGAACTTCTAAACTTTCATACTCATCATCATTTTCATAAGCTCCACCACCAGCACTTACTCTTACTTCAGGGTAATATCTAATCCAATACTTATCTGTTGAATCCACTAATGATCCTGGATTTTGATTGTATAGTAACCAGTTAATTGATATCTTTTTTCTTGCACAAAAATCTAAAATATTTGAAAAAGGTATCTTTCCTCTATTCTTCATAGTGGCAAAATTCACTTGACTTAAATCCAATGCTCCTGCAACATCTTTATCAAAAACTTTTCCTGATTTTCCATCTTTACTTATAATATCTTTTAATTTTTCAATTATTTCAGGTACAGCTAACATTATTTCTCCTTTTTTTAATTATATTACAAAATGCAATATTTTTCAAGGGTTTTGAAAAAAAACTATAGAATTTTGACATATTTTTTATAAAAGGACTTAAAAATGTCAACAAAAATTACTAAAGCAACAAACTCTGTAATGAATTTATTACTAAAATTTGATAATTTATTATTAGTTGTTGGTAAAAAAATATTATAAAAACTAATAATAATTTTAAATTCTAAAATTTATAATAATATACTCTTCAAAATAAATTTTACTAAAGCAAAGTTTCTATAGAATTAGAATACAAATTACACGATGGTAACCACGGGGAGTAATATGGAAACAAACTTAATTGCGGAAGCAGTAAAGTTTATGGCATTAGGTATGGGAATAGTGTTTATATTCCTAATAGTAATGATCTATGCTTTAAAACTGCAAGCAAAAATAATAGGGAAGTATTTTC